>DUGV01000106.1 GCA_013331225.1 Methanolinea sp. | reverse complement strand
ATGAAATTGGAGAGCGCGAAATCGACGTGCGTAAGCTGGTCGATGGTGTTTTTTGCAACGGTATTGAGGTTTTGCTTATGCAGGGATGACGGCAGCACCCCTCCGATGACTCCAAGAACAAGGAGTGCGATGCACAGAAAGAGGATGATCACCCTTGCCTGGAGGTTCACAATGACTGGCGGTTTAATTTATAGAATAAAAAGGTTTGCGCAGCCACATGAATTGAGACCGGATGACCTTTTGCGGGGTTCTATCTCTTTTACACCTGAACGCTATCCGTCGTAATCTAGGGTTCAGGCACAGTGAAGCAGATCTTCGTGCCTTTTCCCGGCCCTTCTGATTCCGCCCATATCCTTCCGCCATGGAACTCGATGATCCGCTTCACGATGGCAAGTCCTATGCCAGTCCCCTCTGATCGCCCGTCCAGCTTCTCGAAGAGGCCGAAGATCTTCGAGAGGTAACGCGGCTCGATCCCTATCCCGTTGTCTTGCACGAAGAAGATCTTCTCTCCTCCCTCTTCCCTCATTCCGATCTGTATGAGGGGGTGCTCCTGCCCCCTCGTGAACTTGATGGCGTTCTCGATGAGGTTTGTGAATACCTCCCTCATGCGGGTGCGGTCCACGTTGACAACGGGGAGATCGGGAGAGATATCTACCTCCACTCCCGCGTTCCCGATGGGCCCGGCGAGGAGGTCTGCGGCCTCCTGTGCAATGATGTCAAGCCGGACTTTTTCGGATGGATTGACGAGCCGTCCAATCCTTGAGAGTTCGAGGAGGTCATTGAGGAGGTCCTGCATCCGGTCAGCAGCGCTGATGATCCTTTTGAGGTCATCGTGCAGGCGGGGCAGGTCACCTTTCTCTGCATCCTCATCAATGAGTTCTGCAAATCCCCTGATGGTGATGAGCGGGCTTCTCAGGTCGTGCGAGACGGTGTAGGTGAAGCGCTCAAGCTCGGCATTCTTCTGCTCGAGTTCCCTGACAAGTGCGTTTTGCCTCCGGTCCGCCTCCTTCCTTGCACTGATGTCCCTGCACCCGCCGTAGAGCCGGTGGAAGGTGGGGTCTTCGGGATCGGTGACGCACTCGGCAAACGAGGCGAGCCAGACAATCCTCCCGTCGCGATGGCGTATCCGGATCTCGGACCGGGACGATTCTCCCGGCAGCAGGCCGACCACATTCTGGTCAAAGACGGGAAGGTCTTCTTCGATGACGAGGGGACGCCAGCATGTCAGGATATGGATCTCACCCTGGGTATAACCCGTGATTGTCTCCACCGCGCCGGTCAGCCAGTCGATACAGAAGGCCCCTCCCGGGGATTTCCTGCAGGAATATGCAAAGTCCGTGATCAGCCCGGATATATGGCGGAATGTATCCTCGCTCCGTCGAAGTGCCTTTTCAGCCGCTTTCCGGAACGTGACATCCCTTATGGTTCCCATGAACGCTTTTTGCGCGTTTTCCCGGTCGCGGAGGGAGACTGCCGTGATCAGGGTGTCGATAACGGTTCCGTCCTTCCTCCTCAACTGCATGGGGTGCTCTTTGACAAAACCCTCCCGCGCGATGACTGCAAGGAACTCATCCCTCTCCAGTGGATCCGCGTAGAGCTGCGGGACCGGCAGCGCCATCAGTTCGTCCCGGGTCGGGTACCCGAACATCTCGAGCGATGCATCGTTGAAGTCCAGCCATTTCCCTTCCGGGGTCGTGATGAACACCGAGTCCCGCGATGTGGTGAAGAACTCCCGGTACCGCTCCTCGCTCTCCTTTAATGCCTGTTCCGCTGCTTTCCGCCCGGTGATGTCCTGCCCCTGGGCAATCGTCGCGATCACGGTCTTCCCGTCTTCGCTAAAGAGCGTCGCCGAGTTCCACAGGACAACCCTTTCACTCCCATCTCTCCGGAGAATCGGGATCTCCACGGTTTCCCATCGCTCGCCGGCCATCGCCTGGTGCAGGTACTCCATCGAGCGCTCCCGCGTCCGTTCAGGGAAGAGTACGCTGACCGGCTTTCCAGTCACGGTATCCGATGTGCAGCCGGTGAGCCGTTCGAACGCATGGTTGAACCGGGTGATCCGGAATTCTGGGTCCCAGACGATGATCGGGGCGTTCGCGTAATTGATAAGGTTGTCGAGGTACTCGTTGGTCTCCCGGAGCCTGGCTTCCGCCGCTTTCTGCGCCGTGATATCGACGATCGAACCCTCGATTATGTCCCTCTCCCTGTTGTAAAGGGCTGAGAACTGCCCCCAGAACAGTCGCCCCGTCGACTGGTTCCTGAACCTGACCACGTGATATTCAATGGCGCCCTTTTCCTTCAGGATCCTGCCTATCTCTTCCCTATCTGAAGGATCGACGTAGAGCGCGAGCACATCCTTTCCGATTGCCTCGCTGGCGGAGGGAAAGCCGAACAGTTCGCAGAACCGCTGGTTGCAGGCGATCACGGTGGCATGTTCAAGGCTGGTTTCAAAGAGCCCGACCTGGGCATACTCGTACAGGTCCCGGTATTTCCGTTCGCTCTCGCGAAGTGCGATCTGGCTCTTTGCGAGCTCCTCGTAGTTTGCCTGGAGTTCCTCCTGCGTTGCAGTGATCTCCTCGTAGGCAGCCTCGAGATCGGTACGTTTCCTCTCGAGCGCATCTCTCGCGGCATGCCTCTGCAGGTGCGTCCAGAATCCCTGCATGAGGAGCATCATCTGATCGATGTCGGTCTCTGTGTAATCAGCCTCCTTGTTTGCCACTGCGCTGACCATCACAACCCGCTCCCCGTCAAGGACAGGGACTGCTGCGAACCTGGTGATCTGGACATGCCCGGCAGGAAACCCTTTCTTTGCCGGGTGCGGAGCCGGGTAATCGTTGAGAATGACCGGCTTTTTTGTCCGGACCGCCTCAGCCCAGATGCCGGCCTCTGCAATTGGGAAGTGGAGGGGCACCCCGGCCACCGCACATTCTTCCATGACCGAACTCGACCAGGCCGCCAGGTGAAAGACTGTCTCGTCCGGGGACATGCTCCCGATGAACGCAAGCGAACTCCCCGTAAGATGGCATGCAGCGTCCAATACGTAATCGGCAATCTCCTTCTCGCTCGCGGCCTCCATCTCCGAGATATGCACAAGGGCATCGAGGCGTTCGCGGTTGACCTGCTCTTCTCTTGCCCTTCCAGCCTCCGTGCGATACAGCGAACGGTAGTAGTGTTTCTGCCTCCGCTGCCAGGCCCAGCCTGTGACGACCAGCACGCTCGCAAGAATCCCGGCGGCGAGTGAGAAGATGAGCAGGGACTGCGCTGCCCACCCC
>DUGV01000099.1:2023-7809 GCA_013331225.1 Methanolinea sp. | reverse complement strand
CCACCTGACCGACTTCCTCATCTGGCAGTCGGTGTATTCCGAGCTCTTCTTCTCGGACGTGAACTGGGCGCTTTTCAGGAAGACAGACTTTTTACGGGCGCTCCGGGACTACCAGTCACGTGTCCGCCGTTTCGGGAAGTGATGTGTATGCCCCTGCAGCGATGTGCATGCCCCGCTGTGCCTCAACTCTCTGGGAGTATACCCGTATCGCCCTGAGAAGATCGATCTTCCGGAACAAAGGCCAGAATGGGGCACAGAAATAGACCGCGGACTCGTGGCCGCCTGCAAGCCATGGAAGGAAATTCGAGGTCCTGCACTCGTTTCCTGTGCGAATGATCAGGTCGACGGGGGGGATGTCCTTCCCTGCATGGAGATGAGTCTCGACGAGCTCGGGGGTAATCTCGTCAGGAGTGTATTCTCCTGCCTTTACCCCATCCAGGATCCGCCCGGCGGCCCGCACGATCTCGTTTCGGCCACCATAGGCCAGCGCGATGTTGAGATGGTAGCCTGTGTAGGACCGTGTGGATTCTTCCGCCTTCTCGATCACCTCGCGCAGGTCTGCCGGGAGGAGTGCCCGGTCACCCACGATCTGCACCCTGATGCCGTCGCGGTGAACCCTCGGGTCGTCGGTGACCTTCTGGAACTTCTCCTTGAAGAGGCCAAAGAGATCCGCGACCTCCCCTGCATCTCTCTGGAAGTTTTCTGTCGAGAATGAGTAAAGGGTGATATGCCGGATTCCAAGTTCACGTGACCAGTCCAGCATCTCCTCAGTCCGTGCGGCGCCTGCCCGATGCCCCATTGAGCGCGGGAGGTGCTGGAGCCTGGCATACCTGCGGTTCCCGTCCTGTATGATGGCGATGTGGTGGGGAATGTGCCGGCACTGGAGGCGCACGATGCGCTCATAGAGTGGGGAGAGCAGCTCGCGGATCATGCAACCGGTGTCACCTCCACGACAAGGCCCCTGTCGGGGTATCGCTCCACGATGCTCTTCTCCCCTGCCAGCTGGTCGGAAAACTCGGTGATTACCCACCAGGCGGTCTCGATGGCACCCTCCCTCACTTCATACATGTCAGGTTCAAGCTGACGGAAGAGGGGAGGAACGACCCCCCCGTTTTCAAGGGTACCATAGAGAACGGTACCGTCGCGTGTAATCTGGTCAAATGGCCTCGCAGTGTTCCGGGCGACCCGGAGCAGCCTCTTTCTGAGCTGGACAGAGTCTTTGAACCGCGATGAACACCAGTGCACTTTCTGCCGGCTGATAAGACTCTTTGCCCATCCTCGTGCGCCGCTGACCGCGTTGTGCACTCCATCCTCGGGAACCAGGCGACGCTCGCGCATGGCCCCGGCGTTGGTCTCACCCCATTCGAGTTCGTTGATATTGAGAAAGTCCAGGAACGGAAGCATCACTTCGAGGCTCCCGATGCCCGGGAGCGAGGGGACCTCGATCCCCACTGAGAACCCCATCTCCCTGGCAGTGCATGCCGCCTCTTTATACCCGCTCTCAAGGATCCTGTCCCATGTCTCATATGGGGGATGCATCCGGATCTCGTCGACCAGTCCCTGCAGATCCAAAAGCTGCTCTCTCCCTGGTGCAATTCCTGTATAGAGGTGAATGTGGTGCGATTCCCCAAACTCCGTCTTCAGGTGCCGGCTGAACTGTTGCACCCTGTCAAGGACAATCAGAGGTTCCCCTCCGGTAATGCCTGTGCCGAACGCGCTCATCAGGCGGGCGACCCCTGCGGCTTCTTCCGGAGTATGGATGCGCTTCTCGTTGGCATAGATCACATCCTTCCCCTTTCGTTCCCGGGAGAGGGGGCAGTACCAGCAGGAGCGGGGGCAGAGGCCCGTGACAAAGAGGACCATCTTGGCACCCTGGTGGCAGAGCACGCATCCCCGGGAGAGCGACCTGTCTCTTGGCATCTCTCTTCCTTCCGATTATATCGCTCTCTGCTCTAATAAGGTTGGAGTTGTGGTCTTCACCCCGGGTGATACGAACAAAAGACTCCCTCCGGGAACAGTGGACCGGGAGACCGGTGAAATGAAGGTCTGTTCCCTGCTGTCGTAACGGGAAAACGTCATCGGGTCAGCGCCGGCAGATACGCTCACGAGCGCAACCGGTGGTGTCAGATTCCGACCCAACCCCGGAGACACCTTCTGCTGCGACCAGGAGAATGGACTTGCGGCTGCACTGGATTTGACGGTTATGGACCTGCTTGAGGAACCCTTATTTCCTGCGGCATCGCTTGCGGTCACGCGGATTGTGATGCTCCCCGCAAGGTTCTCCGGGACAGCCCAGGGGCAGGTGCCGGTTGCAGGAGCGTGCTGGAGAATGGGAATCCAGTTCAGGCCCTTGTCAGGAGAATATTCTACCATCACACTGGACACGGCGATATTGTCCTGCGCTGACCATGCAATCCTGACTTCGTCTCCCGGTGCGTAACTGGCCATAAATTTCGGGGAGGAGATGCTGATGGTCGGGCTTCTCCGGTCAGTCCCTGCGGAAGGCATCGTGGGAACTCCAGTCGGCTGGACAGTGGGGTTGTACGTGGGGTTTGTCGTTATCTGCGTGAATGCCTTCAGGCACACGTTTGAATTCGGGTAGACTGACGTGATATCTGTCCAGCTCGTCCCATCGCTGCTCACCCAGCTCTCCCCTGCCCGTGCGGTCGCCTTCGATGAGTATCCCTGGTAAGGGTATTCAACCGCGATTGGGTAACTGCAGCCCGGCGTGATAAGATTGACGATGACGGAGAATTTCTGCCCCTTCTGAAGGGCAACCGGGTTGGAGAGGGCAATTGTGTGATAGCCTGCATATGGGATACTCCCTGCCTGGGCAAGGATTGAGGATCTCCCCCGGGGTGAGGATCCCACGTCGCTGCATACCTCGAGCTGGTACTGGGTATTCGGGACAGGTGAATAGAAGCTTACCGCATCCAACTCTTCAGCCTGTGTCGACGTAAATACGTTGGCAAACCATGCGCTGTTTCCCCCCACCCCGACGCTCGTTACCCATCCAAGCGGGTCATACTGGTAGACCTTATCATAATTGGATGGGTCTTCAGAGAGAAACTGGGCGGAAGGCCGTCCGATGCAGGTATCATAATAGGAGACGTAGAAATATCCATACTCACCCCAGTTTTCACCCCAGCTGTTCCTGACAATGAATGCCCCATCGCCGGGTGCTTCACTGGAGAACCTCATCCTGCTGTAGGTGTCGTCCCATCCGACAATTACTACCGCGTGGTTTGGAGAGGATGAGCCGGGATAGTAATAGGATGCAAGGTTTTTGTTGAAGTATCCGCTCTCCCACCGTATCTGTGAATACACTGCTCCATTCTGCTGGAGCAGCTGCTTTATCTGGGAGTTATCGAGAGGCCCTGTCCTTGAGGGCAGGAATATGACGTCCTGGACATGCTGCACAACGTGGACACTCCCGGGCGAACTGCTTTCTGTCGTGACGTAGGGATCGGACGACTCGCTTACCGCCCCTGACCAGCGTGAGAGGTACGCGGTGGACATGAGGTAATTTCCTCCCTTGCATGGTGCAAGGTCGAACCCATGCGTGTTTTTCATGTTGTTCTCTGAAAAGTCCCACCGTATCCCGGGCAGGTTCGTGGATTCGAGAGAACCATATGTGGAGAATGCCCAGCAGGCCCCGCACTGTTCCTGGTTCCGGACAGGAGTGAGTTTTCCTGTCATGCGCAGGTCGAACCAGCTTGATGGGGTAGCAGTGGTGATTGATGATGGATAATAACCGTATGCCGTTGATCCAACGATGGAAACGGGCGCTTGATCAGATCCCAAGGTATCAGATACAGTGAGTGCGCCGATATCTATGGGAGAAGGGATGAGTCCAAGGGAGCGATCTTCCGGGTCCGACTCCTGCGTTTTCTTCGAGTTATATTCCTCGATGAATCTCCTGAACTCGGGGTTCATAGGGCATATCCGGTATTGTTCAATGGATTTCAATATCAGGGAGGTGGTCTCGTTTAAGGCCGTTGCAGACTTCTTTGAGTCCGAATAGACGGGGACTTTCAGATCTCCTGTCCCCGATTTCAGGACAATGGGCGATGGGACGAGGCCCATGCTATGACCTTCCCTGTCAAACGTTGTGCCTCCAACGCTCGCGTTGTATTTGAAATATGTAAAAAAATCGGGACTCACATCCGGCTTTTCCAGGTATGTCCTGTCTTCTGCAGAGACCTGGAATAGCAGCACTGAGCAGATCGCAAGAAAAATTATTACTTTTTTAACCATTTGCATTCATCCCGTATTGAATCGTTGTTCTATCCTGACTGGTGCAGAATTCCTCCGCGGTCCCTGGATATGATGTATCATTCAGATACTTAATTCTGCATTCCAGTCGCCTCTGGGTATGTCGTATCCTGATATCATGATAAAATGATAGGATGGGGATGGTTCAGGCGGTCTGAGCAGTATCATTTCTGGCTGGGGTCATCCCCCTCTCCGCTGCTCTCCTGGTCCCCTTCTCTCTTTGATTTTTCCGCTCTTTTCCCAAAATAGAATGCAACGATCGCGAGTATTACCAGTATCGCAATGAGGCCGATCATCATCTCCGTCGAGGGGTTCACTCCTCCGGCAGAGGTTCTTTCTGCAGTTGTGACAGGGGCAGTCTGCGCCGAAGTCTCCTTGTATGCGGGATCAGGGGTCACTTCGACTGCAACCCTGAGGTTGAGTTCAGTCACTTCACCTGGAGAGAATGGATAGCTGACGGTCCAGGGCCCTTGTGAATCCCCGGCCTGCACCTCTGCCTGTATCCCGCCGACGAAGAAGGTCAGGCCGGTCCCCCGGGAGAGAGCACCCTGGACTTCCAGCCGGGGTGTGAAGGGATCGGCGGAGCCGTATCCTCCGGCATGTGAGTAGAGGGGGTTTCCTGGAATCCCTATGGAAACGCCCTCGGCCCGTGCTTCAACCGGGACACGGTCTGGAACCGGGTTCCCTGCCGCCTCGATGGCTCCATAGAACGAATGAGGGATTTGCGGCTGGCCCGGGAAGGCCGGGGCATCCCCCGGATCATCAGCTGCACCTGCGATTCCGATCCCTGCAATTGCAAGGAGGAGGCATCCGAAAAGAAGTAGTGTCATTCTCATGAGTTCATATCCCTGCCTTTTCACATAATCTCCTCTGAAATCCCATTTAACTTTTCCTGACCGTTCACGCGCATGAATATGCACGGAATAAACCTCTGACAATAAATGATCGTGGATTTTGGATGATCACACTCAGGATCGGTCAATGGACACATTCTTTGCTTTCATCCGGCCGAGTCTCTCGATTGCGCTTGTATCCACCGGGTTCTCACCGACCAGCAGGGCATTCTGTGTAATTGCCTCCTGGAGGAAGGCTCTCCCGGTCTCGTTCCGGACGATGAGCGTGGTATGGCCTCTCCTGCTCCCGACCGCACCAGCCGAGATGTCCGAGAAGAGCGCAGTAAAATCTGTGCAGTGACGGCATCCCGGGCGGATTGCCCCCTGCAGTTCCTCCAGGGGAATTGTGACCAGGGACCCGTCGCGCATGGTCACCTCAAGTTTTCCGCGCACGTCGAGGCGATCGATGTTCCAGGTATCGACGTGGTGCTCTTTTTTGAGCAGGACTTCCACAAGCATGTGGTAGTCGAAGGTCTCCGTACAGAAAAGCCCGATGACAAGGCGTATACTTCTCCCGAATGGTTTCAGGAGATCGTTTTCGCTCGTCCGTATCCGGTTGACGGCCTGCACGACGCATGGCACCCCTATTATTGCGATCTTCCGGCACTTCTTTTCCAT
>DUGV01000099.1:0-1999 GCA_013331225.1 Methanolinea sp. | reverse complement strand
CGATCTCTCCTGCCTCCGTGATAACCACCGATGCAGGCTTTTTCGTCCAGCGGTCCTCGGTAACAGTGACGACCGCATCGATCAACCCCTGTTCAAGGGCAGTCAGAATGAGTGCGGTCACCGCTCCCCCTGTCTGTCTCCGGGGTATCTCCAGGGTTGCCCTTGCAGAGTATATCTCAAGGTAATTCCCAAGAACATCCTGATCAATCCTCATCACGCGGGGGCAGGCGTCATAGCACGCGCCGCAGTCCACTTCGTCGTTCTGCTGCTTGCAGTAGCCGATGTTTCTCGGTGCGAGCGACCCTCCTGCCTCGTCGAAGCAGATGGCATCCGCGGGGCATACCGCGACACATGCACCGCACCCCGCACAGGTGCCCCTGTCCCAGACCTCGGCTTTCAGGTCCACATAACTCTTGGTTGCCATGAACTTCTCACTCCCAGGTATACTTGCTTGCAAACGGCCTGCTGCTTGACGGTTGGATCTGTACGTATGCATCATCCAGAAGCGGGTCGGGGTCCAGGTCAAAATAGCCTGTGAATTCCCTGATAAGCGGAACGACCTCCTCCATCTCTTCCCTGGAGACCGGAGTTTTCCTGGCCCCTACTCCAAGGGAGGCGTCGTCAACGTCGCCCCGGATGACGATCTTGCCTCCATGGATCCCGGACCCAAGCCCGCGTTCCCTTATCGGGAGGGAAGGTGGATTACCCAGGGCGAGAATCAGCCCACCTGCCATATATTCCCCAAGGAACGCACGAAACCCCCCCCCTATCACGAGGACCGGGCGCTTGTCGCGGTACTGCTTCATGTGGATGCCGCCGCGGTATCCGATGGAGTCCCTGACAAAGACTCTTCCGCCCCGCATGGAGTGGGCAACCGCGTCGCCGGCACTCCCGTGGATGACGATGAGCCCCGAGTCCATCGTGTTTCCCGGGGCATGGTCACAGTTCCCGCGGACGATGCAGGTGGGCCCGCTCATGAACATCCCGAGGTCACCCCCGGGGATTCCATTGATCACCAGCGTGACGTCCCCCTTGAGTCCGTCAGCGATGAATCTCTGGCCCATAACGTTGTCGATCTCTATCTCACGGGCACCCGCGGCGACCGCTTCCCGGATCGCCTTGTTGAGGGGCGTATAATGCATTCCCTTGGCATCAATTCTCACGCAGCTCATGGCAGCATCAGGCCCCCACGGGTTTGACATCGAGCACTTTCATGATGGACTCATCGAGGAGGTATCCCCTTAACCTGTCCCGGTTGCCCCTGAGTGACTCGATGCTGTTGATACCCGCGGCACCCATCAGCTCCGAGAGTTCCAGGGTCCAGGCATGGATGAGGTTGGCCACGTTTTGGGAGGCGATGTCGGGATCCAGCCGCGCCACGAGGTCCGGTCTCTGCGTGGCGATTCCCCACGGGCACAGGCCACGGTAGCAGGTTCCACACACGCGGCATCCCATCGCGACGAGTGCAGCAGTCCCGATGTAGACTGCGTCGGCGCCGAGTGCGATCACCTTCGCTACATCTGCACTCTCGCGGATGCCCCCGCTTGCGATGAGGGAAACCTCGTTCCTGATACCTTGGGAGCGGAGTTTCGCGTCAACGCTTGCGATCGCCGCCTCGATCGGTATCCCCACATGGTCCCGGAAGGCTTTTGGAGCCGCGCCGGTGCCTCCCCTGAACCCGTCAACAACCACCGCATCCGCAGCAGACCTTGCGATCCCTGCAGCGATGGCTGCAGAGTTATGCACGGCGGCAATCTTCACGAAGACCGGTTTCTTCCATTCCGTGGCTTCTTTCAGGCTCCGCACCAGCTGCTTGAGGTCCTCGATACTGTAGATATCGTGATGGGGAGCGGGGCTGATCGCATCGCTTCCGACCGGTATCATCCTTGTGCATGAGACATCTTCGCACACCTTCTCCCCCGGCAGGTGCCCGCCGATACCCGGTTTTGCGCCCTGGCCTATCTTGATCTCGATGGCTGCACCCCTCTCAAGGTAGTTG
>DUGV01000017.1 GCA_013331225.1 Methanolinea sp. | reverse complement strand
TTCATTCGATGCCTTTTCTTCTGCATTACCTATGTTCCCCCTTGATAATGCATCGCATCGATTGGCGGCTGCATCAGGCACAATCCTGTTTAATAAAACTCCATCTTCAGAATCAGAAGCAGTCATCATTCATACTTCAGTGGATGCGCCTGCAGAAAATATCTCGGGGAATACGACAGAGCCTGCAAAACCTCTGTATGATGATGAGAAACTTGCTGAAATGATTGCATGCGCCGGCGTTCCTCTGATGGTGACATCTGTGCAGTATATGTATTCCCTGTACTACTGGGACGAGGCCGCAGTCGGGAATGATGCTCAAGCGATGCATGACCTCGCCTCAGAGGAGCTTCGTAAGGCACGGGCGCTCAACGTCTCTCCTGAACGGGAAGAGATCTGGNNGAGCCGCCCTGAAGGGTAAGAAGTACCTGAACACAACAGAGGTCGATCAGGCGATCGGGGATCTCGCACAGGGGTCCGGCATGTTGAAACCTGCAATGGAAGCGCTTGGGACAGAACTGCAGGAGTATGAGCAGTCGCCACAGATCGCTGAAAATACCTCTCTGTATACATCATCGAGCGGCAGGACAACAAGCACCAATACGTTTGTTGGAGCGCTGTCGTTGCTGGAGCGCTACTGTTACGACGACCGCTACGGTGAAAACACCCTTTCACTGATCATAGAATCAACAAGGAAGATTAGTTCGTATCATTCGGTTGGCGGTGCTCAGGAGGTCGTCGAAGCGGGATCAGGGCGAAAATTCCTCATCGTCGTCGTCAAGTCAACACACACGGGGCATAAAAGTGATGGCAAACGATACACAGTAACAACGCCAGACCCGAAGGCGTTCAAACTCATCTACTACGATACTCAGTACTCCCCGATGTCTGTGCCTGCGACGACCTCGGTTGGAACATCGTACAAGCTGACAACGCTGAACCGCTACGAATCGGTAAAGGGATACCTGTTCTTTGATATTCCTGCAACGCTTGAGGTAACCGATGCATACCTTCAGGCGGATCTGGGTACTGCAGGCAAACCGGTCTGGAATCTGCGAAACATCCTGTGAGAGCCTGCACCGTATCACCGGATATCCAGTCCTTTTTTAAATAGCCATGTATCGCGATTCCCAGAAATCCGTTCTCCGGCCCTGTGTATCGGGGATTCAGGGCCGGCACCCGGTGGCATCCGCCATCCGGGCCGGGGCCGGATCGGCAGCGAGCCTGTTATATAATCCCGGGATTATCGTTACCGTTGATGTCCCATACCGTATTCCGATTCCGGGTGCTTCTTCTGGTGCTGGTAATCGTCATCACCGCAGGGACTTTCGGATTCAGCCTGCTTGAAGGCCTCTCGCTCTTTGATGCACTCTACCTGACAATCGTGACCATTGCAACCGTGGGGTACGGGGATCTCCATCCGACTACGACTGCGGCAAAAATACTTGCCATGCTGCTCATTCTCGCCGGGGTGGGCACGTTTGTCGCCGCGGCGGCCAACGCATTTGAGATGATTCTGTCCCGCAGGGAAAAGCAAAACCGGATCGATAAGATGCACATGCTGATCGGGGTCTTCTTCAGTGAAGCAGGCCTCGTGCTGCTTCGGACGTTCTCTGCTGCAGACCCGGGGGCGGCAGAGCTGGGAGAAGACCTGAAAGTCTCTGATGCGTGGTCAAATGTCGAGTTCTCCCGGGTAGGGAGCAGTTTGCAGGGCTATTCATTCACCATCGACAGGGATCGGATGTCGATTGAGGCTGTACGCCGGATTCTTTCCAGCAGACGGGATCTGTTGCTCCAGCTTCTCCAGAACCCCATCCTGCTCGAGCACGACGCCTTCACCGACCTGCTGCACGCGGTATTTCACCTCACCGAAGAACTTGACTATCGGAGCGAGTACGAACAGCTGCCGGAGCCTGACCTCGTCCACCTTGCCGGGGATATGCAGAGGGTATACCGTCTCCTCGCACTGCAATGGCTTGCCTATATGCAGCACCTGAAGAAGCACTACCCGTATCTCTTCTCGCTTGCGATGCGGACAAATCCCTTCGATCGCGAAGCGAGCCCGGTGGTGCATTGAGATTACCCTCCCCGGCAGGGGCGAACCAATATATCCGGTCCGTATACAGATGGGAAGTGATGGATTATGCTCATTGGAATACTGTCGGACACCCATGACTGCCTGCCCATGGTAAAGAGTGCCGTGGAGCAGCTGAACGAGAATACCATCGATCTGGTGCTTCACGCCGGGGATTATGTGGCACCCTTTGTCATTCCGGTGCTTGCAGGGCTCGACGCGCCCTTAATCGGGGTTTTTGGGAACAATGACGGCGACCATGCCCTGCTTCTGGCGCGATGCGCCGAGTACGATAACCTGCAGATCCGGGGTACGTTTGCCGGGGTAACGGCCGGAGGCCTGAGCATCGGACTTCTGCACGGGCAGGAGCAGGACCTCCTCCGGGCTCTCATGGAGCGCGGGACGTTTGACGTCCTGGTGCACGGCCATTCGCATAAGGCAGAGATCACCCGGCGAGGTGCAATGCTTGTCATTAATCCCGGTGAAGTGTGCGGATACCTGACCGGCAGGCCTACGGTGGCGGTCCTTGATACTGATGACCGTGAGGCGACGCTCGTCCAGCTGTGAGGTCTGGCAGGGCACTGTTATGGCCGTGCTGCCCGTTATCTCAACTGCCCTGCCTCCGTGAAGAGCTGCCGCTCTGCAAGGTAGGTTGCAATCACGGCAGTGATGATCTCGCTTGCCATTAAGAGAAACAGGATCACCAGCTGGTACTGGGCGGCCCAGACCGGGTTGATGCCTGCGATGATCATGCCGGCCATGGTTCCGACGATGATGTCAAGTGTCCTGAGCCGGTCGATGCTCGGTATAAGAGACCCCTTCACACTTAACCGGGTGAACGGCTCGACCGCCTCCCGGGAAGTTGCGCCAAGCGAGAGAGACGTCTCTATCTGCTCGCGGCCCGTCTCCACCTCACGCCTGATCCGGTTCAGGACGAGCGAGCAGATGATCATCGATCCGCCGATGTTCATGCTGCCGACCGGGATAAGGAACTCCGGCTCAAGGGGAAGCACACCGATAAGGATGAGAACCGCGAGAATTACCAATGTTCCGATAGCAATCGAGGGCAGGGTGATGCGAAGCGGGTGTTCGATCCCTCCGCCGGCCCGTGTCCCCGAGGTGTAGGCGGCAATCACCACCATCGCCGAGAGGACGAGGGCGACGAGACCCGGATCCCCTGACTCAAATACCACAGTGAGGATCAACACGACGACCATCAACTGGAGAATGGCGCGACCGGCGGCAAAGCCCACCTCCCATCCGATACCGAGACGCTTTGCATACGAGATCGCGATGACGATGCCGAGCAGTATCAGCGAGAGACCGAGTCTTACCAGGCCGTCGACGGGGTC
>DUGV01000137.1 GCA_013331225.1 Methanolinea sp. | reverse complement strand
TGAGGGGAATTTCATGACCAATAAAATGGGAGAACCGGATTCATCCAGCCAGGCTGGAAACGCAGCAGGAACAGAAGAGGAACTCTTCGACCTCCTGATACCCCCCGGAGTACCGCGCTCGATCATCTCGGACATCATTCAGAAATTCGATGTGGAGCTGGTTGAAAGGAAACAGCGTCTTCATTTCGCGAACATGGATGGAGACGAGCGGGAGATCCTCGCATTCCGGGGGACACGTCCGGTGGTGGAGAAAGTCCAGGACTACATGTTCAGTGAACTGCAAAAATTCATCGAAAGGAAATAACACTCCTCTCCTGCACTATTCTTTTCACCCGGATCCGGGAGCATCTTATGATGAAACTGATTGCATTCGCCGCTGAAGGGGACCCGTCTATATCCCCTCCGGTGATTTACGCTCCATGGTGAAGTAGCCACATGATTTACCCTTTGGTTCTCTTGCGCCTCGTCTGCAGGGACCGCCATTTCGGTTCCTGTTAGCGTCACAGATCCGGCATCTGCCTCGCCATGTACCATGCATGGAGTGCAAGGATCAGATAAACCGGGAAGAGGACGGAAAATGAGATGAATTCGCCGGTGGCTGCAAAGGTCCAGAGGGTCGCATACACATCCACCTGGAAGATCAGGAGGCCCCACCAGAGACCAATGTACATGTATCCCATCCCGGGGAGCATGAAGTTGAGGAACCCGGCGACGATCGGGTTCTTCCTTGCACGGGGGCGGCGTGCCAGGGCCCTTGGGAGGAACCTGAGGGGCAGCCCACAGGCAGGTGCTGCCAGCACGGATTCCCACCGGACCTCCTCATCAGGATCGCTGATGGCCCGGTAAAGGATAGGGGCTGCCTCCCTTGCACGAAGGGCGCCAAGCGCCTTCACCGCCTCAAGTCTGACATTTTTATCCTGGTCCCTGATGGCATTTCCCAGTGCTTCCACTGCATACGAGTCGGGCCCCGTCAGTGTATCCCACTCCTGCAAACCCACACGCAGAAAGGCTTCGTCCCTCTTTGTCTCCGGCTGCCAGGAGAGTTTCTGGAGGGAGAGGGCCGCCCCGTAGCGGACGTATTTATCCTCGTCCTCAAGTGCCTTGCGCAGCGCCGGGATTGCAGCCAGGTCTCCTGTCTCTCCGAGAGCCATTGCCGCTTCCCAGCGCACCTCGTTGCTCCTGTCCTCCATCTGCGCAACGAGAGGTGAAACCACCCTGGGGCCTCCAATCAGCCCGAGTGCCTCGATTATCCCAAGACGTGCTTCCCTGTTCCAGGTGGTTTCCAGCGCCCCGATCAGGTGGTCCAGGCTCTCCTCACCAAGATCCCCCAGCGCACGGGCAGCTTTCCATTGCACTCTCGGGTCACGGTGACGGAGCGCCTTCGTGAGCCCGTGATAATCCCTCCGCTCCTTCATTGCCTGGACATCCGGGGTCGAAAGATCCAGGATCCATGCCGGGATCACTTCACAATCCCTCCTCGCATGATGACCGATTGTTCATATATCAGGCATCCCCTTCATGATGTGCCAGGTATGGACAGCAGCAAAAATTGAAATACCGAACGAGAGGGGGTAAGGGAGGATTGTCTTGTATGCAAGGGAGAGGAGCATCACGGTGTTGATGTTTATCTGGTACAGCAGGAAGCCCCACCATTTGCCGAGATAATTGTAGCCGAGCCCCAGGAAAAAGATGTTGAGAAAGACCGCCACATGCAGGCGCTTTCCGGTCCGTGGCCGCCTTGCCATTGCCCCGGGAAGGTACATCAGGGGAACCTGGCAGTGAGGGAATGCAAGGCTCGCCGCCCAGCGAACGTGTGGGTCAGGGTCACGCATCGCCCTGTCGCAGAATTTTTCCGTGATGGGGTCTCCCAGCATTCCAAGCAGGGAGACGACCTCCCTCCTGATGCCCGGGTCAGGGTCATCGAGATACTCGGTCAGCACGAGGGCCGGGACAGCGNNGACAGCGCCGACGCCAGGAATTGCGCTCCATGCCTGGCGGGCAACCATGAGCCTCACCTCCTCCTCGGCATCGTGCGGTCTCCAACCAAGCTGCGCAAGTGACTGTGCTGCCCCAAAGCGCACATACTTGTCACTGTCCTGCAGGGAATTCCGGAGCGCCGGAACCGCGTCATCACTCCCTGTCTCGCCGAGCGCGATTGCCGCTATCCATCGCATCTCGCTGGTCTGATCTCCGGTGAGGATCCCCGAAAGAAACGGAATACTGGCCGGGTTACGAATCCTTGCCAGCGCCTCAAGGATTGCGATCCGTTCCCTGATCTTGCCCCGGGCAGCACGGGCATGGAGCACCTTGAGCGCAGGGTCGCCGAGCCTGCCAAGGGCATCGGCGGCCGCATTCCTCACCGTATATTCCCTGCTCTGGAGGAGTCCCACAAGAGCCCTGATGTCTCCCCGGGACTCAAGGACATGAACATCGGGAGGAACATTCTGGCGAATCAAATCCGCCAGGCTCATCTGGGCTCATCCCATCCCCATTTCAGGATCAAGATTCGTCTCCTCCTTTTCTCCACCGCAGGACAAGTATTGCTGCGACCAGGATCACCCCGAACACGATAGCCACGTTCCTGACGAGGGTATAGCCTATCACTGATGGGAAGACTGTTGAAGGATTTTTGGGAAGCGGGTGTTCGTCCTGGTGCGTGGCCGTGAGAGCTGGGCTTGGTGTTTCCTGGACTTCACTGGGTCCGGAGACCTGTACGTGCGCCATTTCCGCGATCTTTTCGAGAGAGATGTCCTCCGTAGGAACAGGGGTCGGAGCCGAAGCGGCAGAACTGACGGAGCCGGAGCCCCCGTAGCTGCCACCCCCTCCTCCGCCGCTCCCTACGCCTGACATGATCTTGGTGAGCGTGAGGTAGAAGAACTGGATCGGGCTTCCCGCGTGGCTAGTGGACACCGCACCAAACGTGGAGAATCCATTGGGGGACTCTACGATGAAGTAGTCAAGGTTGCAGGCATCATCATGAGAGATATATTTCGCGGGAAGCATCTCATGGGATCCATCCTCTGCAATCCGGATCACCCGGATACTCTCTCTCTTTTCGCCAAGCGTCACGTTGCGCAGTTCCTCACGGTAACCGGACTTGTAGATCGTCAGGGTATGGTTCCCTGCAGGCAGATCGTCTGGGAGGATAAGCGGAGTCAAGCCAATGTACTGGCCTTCGAAATACACCTGTGCACCTTCAGGGTCAGATTCCACCGGTACTGGTCTTCTCCATCCGTACCTGTCAATCCATTCCGAATCGATTCCGAATACCAGAGCCCCCTCTGGGCAACCGCTGATATTGCACTGCCCGAACCTTGCAGTGAATGCGACCCCGCAAATCCCGGAATAGTCTTCGAGGATCGATATCGTCTTGAACTTCTCGTAGTCCAGGGGAGTCGCATTCTCCCATACCTCCGCGTGGAATGTCCCATGCGAGGGATAGTCATCGATCTTCACCTGGTATACGAGGGTCGAGTTGTCATTGTTGCTACTGTAAAAGAGCGGAATACTTGAAATATTCACACCGGTGAGGTTCCCCTCGAGCGAGCACTGGTCTATCCAGGCAAAACCTTCATCGGAAATAAACTGTATCTTCTCAATTCCGGATCCCGGATATGGCAATGCCTCAATGGATGTGTTGTTGATGATATTGAGCTTGACAAGGCTCGAATTCAGGGTCAGCCGACGGGGAAAGATGGACCCCTGACATGTGATGCCAGGGATCTCAAGCAGCAGTTCATTCCTCACGCCTGAGGGGACCACGATACAGCCCTCGACCGAAGTTGTAGAGTTACCGAACTCGTTGCCGGCGGTCAGGGAAACCAGGTAGCTGCCAGGTACAAGGTAGGTGTGTGAAGGGTCCTTCTCGTAAGAAGTGGAACCGTCCCCGAAATCCCAGAGATAGGTCTCCGGGGACCCGGTTGACCGGTCCGTGAAGTTCACCGTCAAAGGAGCAAGCCCTTCATACGTGTCGAACGAAAAAGCCGGCGTCGGCGGGTTTCCTGCGTAGATATATGCGGGGAAGCGGACACCCGACCTCTGGTATGGAGTATGGACAATCAGGGAGACGTCATATACACCAGGTGTCGTGTAGATGTGCGAAGGGGTCTGTGCTGCCGAAGTGTTTCCATCCCCGAAATCCCAATGCCATCCTGACGGTTCCCCCGACGAGAGGTCAGTGAAATTGACCGCCAGGGGGACTCCTCCCTTGAGGGGGTCAGCGATAAAGTCTGCTGCGATCGGTTGCTCTTCGACACCCAGAGTCATCATAAAAATGTCGAAATATCCGGTATCGGGATCGGGCTGTTGCCATACAATGCGGTCCTGATAAATAGCAGGGAGACCGGGATCTATCTGTTCGACGTCTCTTTGAAGGATACGAGTAATACCCGTTTCTATGTCATAAAGGTAAAGATCGTATGAGTAATCCCCGGCATCTTGTCCAACCCAAACAACGTTCCCTCCATGTATTGCCGGTGATTCTTCACTCGTATATTCTGTGTCGGGAGTCAGGAGTGTTGTCTCTGCCGAGGAAATATTGAAAAGATAAATATCGTTACACCAAGTATCCGGGTCCAACTTCTGGTATACAAGGTAATTTCCATCTATCGCTGGGAATTGTTCATCGCTACTGTCTGTAGATGGTGTAACAGAAATTGTATCTCCGGATACAAGGGAATGAAGGAAAACATCAGAAGTAAAGGAAAAAGGGTCGAGTCCCTGCCATGCAACCCATGTCCCTGAAACTGCAGGGTTAATTTGGTCAGAATCGGATGTTCCAGGTGTGAGCAGAGTCTTATTTCCAGTCAGGGTGTCCATCCAGTAGATGTCCCAGCTGTCAAGCCGATATTCTTCCCACACAACATTACCATCTCCAAGGTCAGGATTCCATGCTATCGTGCCATTTCCTCCAGCGATCCACATCTCTTCTCCATTATAGATGTCGTAGAGAACGATACCATATCCAGAATCCGTATTATTGGTCCAGGAAACAAAATGGTCGAAAATATCAGGCTTTTCTCCGTCAGCAGCACTATACTTAGTAATAAGCGAACTCTCTTCTCCCGTTGAGGTATTGTAAAGGTGAACATGCCCATTTTCTGACGAATTGACCCATATAACCAGATTATTATAAATCGACGGGTATTGTTGGTGAGTCTCTTCAGAGAGCACTGTCAGGAGTGTTGATGTACTAATAAATGAAGAGTTGCTTCCGGATGCTGAAACTACCAAACAGGAAAAAGACAGCTGGATCAGGACAACTATAAGGAAGAGACGGGTATATGTTCCTGCCTTACTCGAGTAGATTGTTTCCGGCTTCATTCTCTTCGCTCCACAAGGAAGAGCCCCACCTTATGGTGGTCCCGCATATGTTACTTTTGTGAAATGCGCATCCAAATCGGTAGTTTTCATAGCGAATAGACCATTCCCTAGATTAACCGAAAAAGTCAGCATTGTTGCGATACGGGAATTTATACTACAATCCCAGAGGAAATGGTTTGTAATGGTCCAGTTGCCTATCTGCTCAGAATTTGGCGGTATATTCTGAAGCGAAGGATCACGAAGGATTATCTTACCATCGCTCGATCTCTGGCCAAGAACAGTATAGCAGTGATTTTGATTCCATGCAACAGTCGGGAATTTTGTTTTTCCATCAACGCATCGGCTGATGATTTCTGTTGAAAGACCGGCACTTTTCTCCCGATACGGGCACCCTGAAAGATTCTGAAGCGCATTATTGGGATTCCCGTCCCAATTTACTCCTGTAAAATCACAGGAATTCGCTGGCGCCTGATGAAAGCTAATCGCATAAGCCTTCTCGTACAATCCTGGCCATATCTCAGACAAAGTCCGGGAACGGGCACATTGGTAATAGTATGGAGGGTAATTGAAGTCAAGGGACAATTTCCCTGAGACATCAACAGCTTGATTATTGATCCATACAGTATAGGCAGCTGGATCATCCTTTGATGCTGTCTGATTATCCTTAATTCTTATCTTGTTTTTTCCCATTGTCCATGCAACAGCGGAGAGTGATGCAATGAAACAACAATTCGCTGGCTGCCCCTGAACAGGATCATCATACAATTCCTTTATACTCCCGGCCAGAAGGGCGGCTCCAGGATAAACTTGGCATGAATAATTTGGCATTTTCTTAACACCTCATTTTTAATACTGTAGATGGATGAAATAAACGCCGTACGTTGTATTATTAATCTAAACATCTCGAGTATCCGCACCCCCAACCCCCAAGCTGGACGAGTACCGAACGCTGTACTCCTGGCGTTACATCATACTCATATCACTTATTTAAAAAGCTTATGCGAGGATTATCTTCAATAATTAAAAAAAACAACAAACACCTCGCTCAATATCGGCAACCAGGTGACAGGCGAATCCACTCAAGAGTGTGCAGCCTTCTACACAATGTTATTCCCTTTTCGGGATCATACAGTACAGTTACTTTACCTCCCGTGACCTTCCATGACTATTCTCATTGCCATCGATGACACTGATACAAAGGAGAGCCGTGGAACAGGCAGGCTCGCCCGGACTATCGCCGATTCACTCCGCCATTTTGGTTCAGTTGCGGGCGTGACCAGGCACCAGCTCTTCGTGCACCCGTCTATCCCATATACCTCGCATAACAGTTGTGCGGTGATTCACCTTCAGACCGCAAACGGAGTCGCTGTTCCCGAGATCGTGGATTTTGTGAGCGGGAAGATCCTTGATGATTTTATCGAGGGGAGCGACCCCGGCCTCGCGGTGGCACCCACTTCCGGGATTGGTGACCTGGTGGTGAAATTCGGGCAGGACGCAAAAAAGTGCGTTCTCTCCCGCGGGGACGCAGTCACCCTTGCCGAGAGGATAGGGATTGCCCTGGTCGGTCTTGGCGGGAGCTGCGATGGCGTCATCGGTGCTCTCGCAGGGCTTGGCCTGGCTTCGTCCGGGAACGATGGCAGGTACGTGATGAAAGGGAGGCTTCGCGAACTCTCCCGGGAAGCAAGAGTGGAAGATCTTCTTCTGGCAGGTGTGGACGAGGTGCATACCATGGCGGGCGAGCGCGTGAAGTTCGGCACGGTCCGAATGAGGAAATTTCCAAAGCCCAGCCTCCGCAACCACAGGGCAGTCCTCTTCGTTGAGGAGCGGGACGGCTCCTTCGACGAGGTAGTAAGGGACTAAAAAAAATTGCCCCGGTTCTCCTGCCGGCCCCCCGTTATTCCCCGTCCTGCATCAGGAACACGAGCAGGGCTTTCTGGGCGTGAAGGCGGTTCTCCGCCTCGTCAAAGACCACGCTCCGCGGCCCCTCGATCATCTCGTCCGTGACCTCCTGGCCGCGATGGGCCGGCAGGCAGTGCATGAAGATCGCATCCGGCGATGCGATGTCCATCAGATTGCGGTCAATGGTAAATCCGCTGAATGCCTTCAGCCTGGCCTCCCGCTCCTTCTCAGTGCCCATGGAGACCCAGGTGTCGGTTGCCACCACGTGTGCATCCCGGGTTGCGTCCCGCGGGTCCCTGACCAGGGTGACCCTCCCTCCTTTCCTTCGTGCCGCATCCACCACGTGCGAGGGTGGTTCAAACCCTTCAGGGGTGGCTACGGTGATCTCCATGCCGGTGAGGACCGTCGAGAGTATTAGCGAGTTGCAGACATTATTCCCGTCTCCGGCCCACCCGAGGCGCAACTCCGCGAGATCCGGAAAGTGCTCCCGGATGGTCATGATGTCGGCAAGTATCTGGCACGGGTGTTCGAGATCAGAGAGGCCGTTAATCACGGGGACAGAGGAATACCGGGCGAACTCCCTGATGGTGTCGTGCCGATAGGCCCTGATCATCACCCCCGACACGTACCTCGATGCCACCCTCGCGGTATCACGTATCTCCTCCCCCCTCCCGATCTGCATGTCCTGGGCGTTGAGGAAGAGGGCGGATCCCCCGAGGTCTGCCATCCCCACCTCAAACGAGATCCGGGTCCGGGTGGAGGACTTCTCAAAGATCATTGCAAGGGCCTTTCCCGGGAGGAGTGGATGGGGAATCCCGGACTTCCGTATCTGTTTCAGCCGGTCTGCCTCATCCAGCAGCTTCCCGAGTTCCCCTGCCGTCACGTCCAGAATAGAGATGATATCGCGTTTCATCGAAGTTCCCTCATGTGATCCACGCGTTTCTTCAGCAGGGCTGGAGAACCGATGTCCCTGCGGTGACGAACCTTCCCCTTCACTCCCTCTGCGGCACGCTCGGCGATCTCCTCTGCACCCGCGAGGGAGGCTGCCATCCCCACAAACGCCATGGTCCGGGAGGATTGGGTATAGAGGGTNNGCCTCCACGTTGGCGTAATACAGGAGCGCCGGTTCGTATGGTCCGAGCGAGACAGGCTGGCCCATGATCGGGGATTCGGGATATCCTTCCGGCACAAGGTACTTGCAGACGGTGGCCTGTTCCAGGAACCGGACCCTGGCACGAGAAAGGGTTCCCTCTATGCTCCTCTCAATGATATCCGGGAGATCGCTCTCAAGGAGCGAGAGGACGTTCATCGCCTCAGGGTCTCCGAACCTGGCATTGAACTCTATTACCATCGGACCATCGCGGGTATTCATGAACTGCCCGTAGAGAATCCCGCGGTACGGTGTTCCGGCCTCTTCCATGGCCGAAACCGCAGCCTGCATGATCCCAAACGCCTTGCGCCGGTCGATCCCGGTCACAAAGGGGAGCCCATGGTCTGGCATGGAGTAAGACCCCATCCCGCCCGTATTCGGGCCCTCGTCACCCTCGAATGCCCTCTTGTGATCCTGGACAAGAGGCATGGGGACGAGGTGTGTCCCGTCGACGAACGCCTGGAGTGTGAACTCCTCTCCTACGAGTTTCTCCTCGAGCACGATGTCGGATCCCAGGCTCCTGATGTATTCGATCGCCCCCCCCCTGTCCAGGTGCTCGCCCATGATCCGGACCCCCTTTCCCCCGGTGAGTCCTGCAGGCTTGATTGCCAGGTCCCCATCATATTCTTCCAGGAACCCAACCGCGTCTGTTGCAGCCCGGAATACCCGGTACCGGGGGCACCCGGCAATCCCATGCTGCTCCATCATTACACGGCAGAACGCCTTGTCTGTCTCGAGGCGGGCTGCCGCTCTCGTGGGCCCCATGCAGGGGATTCCGTCCGCTTCGAGCCTGTCCACGACACCCGCCTCGAGCGGGGCCTCGGGCCCGATAATTGCATAATCTACCGATTTTTTCTTGGCAAACGCCGATACAGAATCGACCCGGGTCTCTTTCTCCAGGAGAAAGTCCCGGCAGAGCCGCGAGATCCCCGGATTTTCACGGGCCATGACGGCATAGAGTTCTGTCTCATTGTTGCGGGAGAGTGCACGGGAAATGGCATGCTCCCTCCCCCCACCCCCCACAACCAGGATCTTCATAGTCATGTATCGGAACCGGTACTCTTCACGATTGCTGTTCTTCTCTCCTGCCGATGACATCGGATGCCCTGACAAGTGCGTCCAGTGCAACCCCGTTCTCGTGAAGGAGCGCAGTGGCACCCGATTCCCTGTCAACCACGGTCACGACTCGATTCACAGTCGCACCCGCATCCCGAAGGGCGCAGATTCCAAAGAGTGCGGATCCACCGGAAGTCGTCACGTCCTCCACGAGGAGTACATGTTTCCCCCTGACATCTCCGATGATCCTTCCTGCTTTCCCATGGTGCTTCTCCTGGCTTCGGACGATGGCAAAGGGCTTCATACTCTCGAGAGAGACGGCCACCGCAAGGGGGACTCCCCCGACCGCAACCCCCGCCACCACTTCGAACGCATAGTCCCTTGCGATAGCTCCTGCGATCTCTTTAAGGGCCGCCGGCTGTGTCACCACTTTCTTGATGTCAAGATAATACGAGCTCCGGGCACCTGAAGCCAGGACAAAATCCCCGAATTCCAGGGCTCCGTACTCTTCCATGAGATGAGCGATTCTATTTACCATGGTACGTCTTTCACTCCGGTAAGGTAGCCGATCACGTTTGCGGTCTTATGGAGGAGGGGAGTGAGCACGAGTATCCAGAAGAGGACCGGGAGCGTGACTGTCTGCAGGAGCCATGGAAGGTCGAAGATCGCGAGCATTACAAATGCCCCGACCACCAGGTCATACTGGTCGGCAACCGGCCAGCGCTCACCGCTGGCCTTCCCGAGCCTCCGCTTGAAGAAACTCTTGGCGAGGTCTCCGAGCAGAGCCCCGAATGCCAGGAGGACAATGGAGAGCAATGTCTGGGCGGGAAGAGAAGAGATCGGGAATATGTCCTGCAGCCAGATCTGCATCCCTCCTGCAAGGATTCCTCCCGCCACCCCTGCGAAGAACCCACGATACGTCTTTCCATCCCCAAAGATCCTCCTCCCGTCCGAAAAATACCTGCCATTGTCGATCGGCCTGCCGCCACCCAGTGCAGCTGCAACAGAGTTGGGAACATATGCAGGCAGCATGCACCATAAAGCGGCTACCAATGCTATTATGACGGAATCAGGACTAATACTATGCTCTCCAGACAATTGTAATAAAGAGTAGTTATAAGCATTAAGATATCCCAGAAGATATCAATTCTTGGGTGGATTGGTGACATGGCCGTTATATTGAAGAAGACCAGGAGTTTGTGCCCGACCTGCAACGCGGTGCTGGAGGCAGCCGTGGTTGAGGAGGATGGGAAGGTATGGTTGGAGCGCTCCTGCCCCGAGCATGGTC
>DUGV01000261.1 GCA_013331225.1 Methanolinea sp. | reverse complement strand
CCACCACCGCCATGGGGAGGCCGCCATTAAACCCGGGCCGTTTTCTCCCATCCTTTCGCACACAATCCAGCGCCGGTGCGAACCTCCCCCTGCATGCGAAGTAACAAAGAAGGATGCCCGCGGTCAGCCGCGCTGGTATGTAGTTCAGGACATCGTCGGCCCGTGCCGAAAACCAGCCGAGCCGCTCCCTATGGTCGCGGTACCCGAGCATGGCATCCATGGTGTTGGCTGCCCGAAACGCCGCGGCACCGGGAAGCCCGAGGAGCGCGTAGTAAAAGAGCGGTGAGACAATGCTGTCGACGAGGTTCTCGGATACCGACTCGTACGCGGCTGAGTGGACCTGTTCCCGGGAGAGTACTGAAGGATCCCTGCTGACAAGGAACTGCACCTGTGACCTACCCTCATCGAGACCCTGCGAAAGCGCATTCTCGACCGATAGGGCATGCTCCTCGAGGGACCGCCATGCGAGGCACGACTTCAGGAGTACGGGGCCGGCCACAATCAGGACAAGCCACGGGAGAAAGATCTCTGCGAGTATGAAGGGCAGCGAGAAGAGAAGAACCGTGAATGCCCACAGTGCCGCCCCTGCGGCACGCTGGAGACAGGGGGGATAGAGATCGGGCCTTCCCCACCACGCGATGAACGTCCCGAGGAGCGCTACAGGGTGCAGCCTGCTGTGCGGGTCGCCTGCCAGGCGATCGAACAGGAGTGCAAGCGGCAGTACCAGGGGGCGGATCCAGAACATGCGACGAGTCCATCCAGGAGAGAATTCTCACACGATCTCACGCGGAAAGCAGAATAATTATTCGAATATTGTGCGTCCGAACATTGCGACCTGCGATGCTGCAGTACGAAGTACGAGGGAAAGGCCCGGGGGCTTGGAGGGAGGCACTGATCTATTGAAGAGCGCGTTTTTTATAAAAAAGGGATTTGAATCGGGGTATTTTAGACCTGCACCGGGGGGGCCGGGTTCCTTCCTTACTCTTCGTGCGTCCTGGGAAGGAGGTCCGGGATCCCTTCCTCAATGGGATACTCCACCCTGCAGGCCGCACAGTAGAGCCCTCCCTCCAGGATCTCGACGTCGTTCTCTTCCTTCACGCGGAGCTCCAGGTCGCCCTTGCAGACCGGGCAGCAGAGGATAGGGAGGAGGCTCCTCTTCATCGTTCTCCCCTGATATCGATGATATTCGAGACATCCGGCCCGGTGGAGATGAGGGTAATGGGGCAGCCGATGTCCTTCTCCGCGTGCTCCAGGAACTCGAGTGCTTTCTTTGTGAGCTTGTCGTAGTTGGTGAGACCGAAACATGCCTTGTCCACGCGATCTATGCCGGTAATGGCCGCCTGCGTACACCCGTTGACCATCGCCGAGTAGCGGGCCATCGCCCCGTCCCACTGCCCGATTCGTCGCTGCCGGTGAGTCACGGTACCAAACTCCTGGATGCCCATGCGGTCCGAGACGTCCCTGGTCATCTCGGTCGAGAATGGCCCTTCTCCTACCCGGGTGGGGTACGCTTTAAATACCACGACGACATCGTCGATGCGCGTCGGTCCAACGCCGTTGTCTGCGGCGATCTGCGAGGCCGAGGTGTCCTTGCTGGTCACGTATGGGTACGTGCCATAGTAAAGGGAAATCCCAAAGCCCTGGGTGCCTTCAAGGATGACATTCTCTCCTTTGTCAAGGGCAGTGTTGATCTCCCTCGGGACATCGGTGATATAACGTGCGAGTTCCGGCAGGTCCTTTGCCTGGCGCGCCACTCTCATCACCCGGTCTGCGTTGGCAGGTCCGCATCCGCTCCCCGTGCTCCCGATGGTCTTTGCAAGATGATCGCTCTGCTTGTCCCGCTGGATGTGGGCCTCGTCGATGACAGTGCACCGCCCGTCCACGAAGACCCTGTCCCCCACGCCAAGGACCTCCACCTCCTTTGCAAGCACCCGGGGGTCCACGAGTACTCCCGTGCCTATCATCAGGCGGGCATTCGGATAGACAAATCCAGACGGGACCATGCGCACGCCGTACTCCTTCTCCCCCATCTTCACTGTGTGGCCGGCATTCGGACCCACACCTCCACGGGAGATGATGGTGGGATGGTCCTGGTGGGCGATGTGGGCAACGATCTTCCCCTTCCCTTCATCGCCAAAAAATCCGCCGACAATTATGGTGCAGGTCATGGTACAACCATATACTATAGGCCCGGCACGCGGATAAAAGTATATCGCGAAATCTCCGGCAGGGAACGTTACTGACCCGCGGATGTGATCCTCAGGTCCTGACACACATTGCAAGTATTCACCCGGAAAACGCGGAATGATCACAGAGATGAAAAGGGTCCCGTGATCGATCATGATGTTCCAGGGGCCACAGGGGAGTCCCGGGCTGATACCTGGTATGGTATGGTAGGACAGCGAAAGTCCGCCAAGGAGTATCCAGTGCAGACGAGGGGAAGGAAAAGTGGGGGTGACGGACTGCCGCGCTTCCTTCACTTCACTTGTGAAATGAACTGCT
>DUGV01000096.1 GCA_013331225.1 Methanolinea sp. | reverse complement strand
TGAGGAGGTTGCAGGGCTGCTGAAGACGCTGAATGGAAAGGCAGTGGATCTTGGGGCCATTCCAGGCGCTTTTATGTACCTCTCTTTCCTTTCGCTCACGGTCATTCCGCACCTGAGAGTGACCGACAGGGGCATGTTCGATGCAGATGTGTTCAGGGATGTCCCGCTCTTCCGCTGAGAGCAGCCCAGCGGTTGCTCCCTCACCTCCAATATGACTTTTCACTCACCCCGCAGTAGCGATAGTGGTAAGAATAGAGGAAATAAATGAAAGAATTAAGTAAAAAGAAATGGAAATGGAGTTTCAGGTGGGGATGTCAATCACAGGGGAAGGCATGATATCCGTTCTTTTTATCGATGACGAACCGGCCCTCCTTGAGATAACAAGGCTTTTCCTCGAGAGGTCCGGTGAGATCAGGGTAGAGACCTGCCGGTCTGCCCTCGAGGCCCTTGAAATCCTGAAAACCAGGTCATTCGATGCCATCATCTCCGACTACGAGATGCCGATGATGGACGGGATCGTGCTCCTCAAGATCCTCCGTGCCGAAGGTGACAACACTCCATTCATCATCTTTACCGGGAAGGGCAGAGAGCACGTCGTCGTAGACGCCCTCAACAACCGTGCAGACTTCTATCTCTCGAAAGGCCAGGACCCGAAAGCGCAGTTTGCCGAACTCGACAGGATGATCCGGCAGGCCATCAACCGAAGAATTGCCGAGGAATCACTTCGCCTCGCCGACCGCCGGATGGTTGACATCATCAACCATCTCCCTGATGCGACATTTGCGACGGACAGGGAGGGGGTCGTTGTATCATGGAACAAGGCCATGGAAGATCTGACCGGAGTTCCTGCGCGGGAGATGATCGGAAAAGGCAATCACGAATACGCTATCCCCTTTTACGACAGCCCAAGACCCCTCCTCGTCGACCTGATCAACAAGCCTGAGGACGAGATTAGGGCGCACTCTTACCAGAACATCCGCAGGGACGGCAATTCCATTATTGCCGAGAATCCCACGGGATTGCGCAACGGCAAACCTGCAGTCTTCTGGTCAAGGGCCACGCTGATCACTGACCGGAAGGGGACGGTAATCGGTGCAATCGAGTCCATACGCGACATCACTGAAGTCCGAAGTGCCGAGGGCAAACAGAAGGATCAGGCAGCGCGTGAGAAGGAGAGCGGCATGTTCGACCGCATCTTCGGGAAATCCACTGCGAGCTGGTACAAGAAAGGAGTCGACCTCTATTACAACCACGGCAGGTTCCAGGATGCGGTCAGCTGCTTTGACCGTGTTATCGAGATGGATCCCACTCACGTGAATGCCTGGACGGAGAAGGGCATATGCTTAAAAGAACTCGGCCGGTACGATGAGGCGCTGCAGTGTTTCAACCGCGCCCTGGAATTGAACGGGAAACTTCCCGCAACCTATTATGCCAAGGGTGAGACCCTTGAGAAGCTTGGAAAAGAGACGGGCAATTTCTCACTCTTTGAACAGGCTATCGCATGTTTCGACCTTGTGCTGCAGAAAGAACCCGACAATGTGAATGCCTGGAACTACCGGGGAGTCTGCCTGAAAGAACTTGGCAGGTTCGAAGAGGCCAGGCGCTCCTTTGATAAAGCGCAGACCATATTGCGATTGCACCCCCAGAAGGGCCTTCGCTGAAACCCGCTCTTTCCTCTTCTCTTTTCACTCGCACTCTCCGGTTGCCAAGCATCCATATTTAAAAGGAAACGGAGCAATAGATTGGTGAACGTGATACCTGCAATGACTCAAAAGAGCACATCAGAACTGACCATAAGCTCAAGGACACAGGTATTCCTCATCGTGCTGGTGACTATCCTCGTCAGCATTGGGTACGTCGCTGGCACCATGCTCGGCCTCTCGGCCATCACTCCGCTTCTCTTTTACCTGCCAATCATACTGGCCGCCTACTGGTTTCCCAGGCGTGGAGTGCTCTTTGCGGTTGGCGTGGGTATCGCTGAGGTTTTCTTTGTGTACCTTTACCAGTACCCGAGTCTCCCGGATATCACTTTTGCCATCACCACGGCCAGTTTCTACGTGCTCGTTGCAATCGCCGTTGTGATCTCGTCCCTTTCAAGCGGCCTCAGGGACAGGGAGGCGCGTTACAGGGCTATTTTCTCCGGTTCAGAGGCCTCGATCTTCCTTGTCCAGAATGGCGATTCGGAGTTGAGAATAGAAGAAGTGAACCCCGGCGGCGGAACTCTCATCGGTTGCCACCCCGATGACCTGAAAGGTGAAAGCCTCATTGTATTCTGGAGAGACGACCTGGCGAGAGATTCCCTCCTCCAGTCCATGAAAGATGACGGGTCCGTATCGCAGATGGAGAGTGTGATGACCAGGGAGAATGGAACCACTGTCCCCGTGCTCATCTCTGGGTCCAGGCTGCCCGGGCGGATGATGGTTCTCACCGTGATCGATATCTCCGCAAGGAAAGCACACGAAGAGGAGATCGAGGCAAGGAACACGCAGCTCTCAACGATCAACCGTGTTATCGCAGAGGCCGCTGCTGCAACCGGGGTGGAGGAGATGGGAAGAGGTGTGCTTGCGAATCTTACCAGGTACCTTGGGTGCGAGTACGGCGGAATCTCACTGTATGAGGAAGGATCTTCCCGCCTTGTCGCAAAGGTCCACCATGGTGATGATTCCCTATATCAAAATCTCATGGAATCCGGGAATGAGTCAGTTGCCGCATTGAAAGAAGCGGTCTCGCAAGGGAAATTCCTCGTATGGAAAGAGGAATCAGGGACCCAGTGCGATACTCCCGCTTCAGGGATCGTGGTCCCGCTTCAGAGCGGAGAAGAGGCCCTTGGGGTCATGTACTTCCTCTCATGCAGCAGCCGGACATGTTCAAAAGACCAGCAGCAGACCCTTGAATCCCTCTCCCGGGAGATCGCGACAACAGTTACACGGCTCCTGCTCTCGCAGAGAATTACAGAGACCAACCAGCAGGCGAACCTCTATCTGGATATCCTGATGCACGATATCAACAATGCAAATCTCGCTTCACTATGGTACGGCGACCTCCTCCTGGAAATGCTGTCCAGTGAATCGAAAGAGATCGCCACAAAGATGATCGAGGGAATCAAGAAGAGCAGGGAGATTATCAG
>DUGV01000095.1 GCA_013331225.1 Methanolinea sp. | reverse complement strand
GGGTCTCCGCCGCCGCTGATGGTGACCCTGCTCACCTCGTCAGGGATGACCTGGAGGCGGGCAAGGACGTCATCGGCGATCTCCCTGAGGTCCCGGAACCCCCGGTAGTACTCCCTCACGCTCCGGCTACAGTAATCGCATCCCTTTTTATACGGCGGGCAGTAGCGGCAGCCGAGCGGGGCAGTCTCCTTCACGTGCCTGAAATAGCAGTACTCGCAAAAGCCCCGGCAGTCGATCCCCGGCCGTCCCCCGATGTCCACCGAGAGGTGTGTCATTCGTAGTAGAATGTGGGTGACAGCGAGGCATAATGGCTGCTATCCATACATGACACACCACTATCAGGATGCGTGTTCTGCATATCTGGAATGCCGGATTCCATAAAAGAAGTACAGAACCAGCCCGATTGCAAGCCAGACTATGAAACGCAGGTGCGTAATAGTCGGGAGTGCCAGGATCAATCCAAGGCAGAAGAGGATGCACAGGACAGGGATCAGGGGAACAAGAGGTACGCGGAAAGGCCGTGAAAGGTCAGGATGGACCCGTCGCAGTACCAGAACTCCGGCAGCGACGATGATAAATGCTGCCAGCGTCCCGATGTTCACCAGTTCGGCCATGCTCTCGAGCGGGAGCAGCGAAGCCATCACTGCAGTCACCGCACCGACGAGAAGGCTCGCCCTCACGGGTGTGCGTAATGTCTTATGGACGGTGGCAAAACTCCGGGGGAGCAGGCCGTCGCGGGCCATCGCAAAGAAGATCCTTGACTGGCCATACAGGAGCACCAGCATCACCGACGTGATTCCAAGGACAGCCCCGGCAGAAATTAACTCCGCTCCCCATGGGACCCCAATCTGCAGGAGGGCGAACGCAACCGGCGCACTTGTCTGGGCGAGCAGCGGATAGGGCACTATCCCTGTCAGGACAGCAGATACGGCGATATAAAGGATCGTGCAGATGACGAGCGATCCGATTATGCCGATTGGAAGGTCGCGTTCCGGATTTTTAACCTCCTCTGCAGCGGTAGAAACGGCATCAAACCCGATATAGGCGAAGAATACGATCGATGCCCCCGTGATTACCCCCATCCATCCGAAAGGCAGGAAGGGGGTCCAGTTGGCGGTATCGATATATCCGATTCCGATGGCGATGAAGAAGAGGACTACGAGTATCTTGACTGCGACGATGAGAGTGTTCACCCTTGCACTCCCTTTCACGCCGGTGATCAGGAGGAGGGTGATGAGGGCGATGATGAGTATCGCGGGAACATTCAGAATGCCTCCATCCACTCCCGGGGGGTTCGTGAACGCCGGAGGCAACGCAAGGCCCGCACCGGCAAGAAAGCTTGCCATATAGCCCGACCAGCCGACGGCGACGACGGCGATGGAGACGGAGTATTCGAGTATCAGGTCCCACCCGATTATCCAGGCCCAGATTTCACCGAGTGAGGCGAAGCTGTAGGTGTAGGCGCTGCCCGCCACTGGGACCATTGTCGCGAACTCGGCATAACAGAGTGCGGCGAAAAGGCACGCAGCACCCGAAATGACGAATGAGATGACCAGCGCCGGCCCTGCATAGTTCGCCGCAGCGATTCCGGTGATCACAAAAATTCCGGTCCCGATGACGGCGCCTATCCCGAAAAAGACAAGCTCAATGGGACCAATCGCCTTTTTGAGGGCATGCTCCCCGGCACAGCATTCTTTCAATTCAGCGATAGTCTTTGTGCGAAAAAGCCGCTGCCGCAGGGAGCCGGGGCCTTCCATGGTAAGAGGGATGGCATTGCGGCCTCTTAAAACCAAGTATTTTTTTTAGTTGCCTGCATTATTCAAAAAGGGGCATAAGGGTAAGGAGGCACTGGATCTTTCCCGGTATCCGGATACGAACCAGGTGCCCGCCATTGCAAGAAAGATTGGAGTTCTGACAGGAACCAGGATGAGCACCTTGCCCCCACAGGGAATTTATGGGACATGAGGATCAGGGACCTGCAGGCGACCGGCACTCATCGGGGGTCGCAGGCCTCTTTCCCGGCTGAATTCCAGATGCAAGAAAGATTTTCCATCAGTCCGAACCGGGACGAGATTTTCTGTTCGTCTCGTCCAGCCTTATATCGTAAACCGGAATGACCGATTATCCGGAGAAGGGCATAAATAGTGCCAGTCCCTGTTTTCCATGGAGGAACGCCGAATCATGGAGCAAAGAATCGCGGGATCCATCGTGGAACGGGAGGTCATGGCCGAGATGAGAGACGGGACGATGCTCGCGGCCGACGTATACCGGCCGGCTTGGGGAGAGGGCCCATGGCCGGTCCTTCTTATCAGGCAGCCGTATGACAAGGCCCATGCCGAGACGTTCTCCTACCTGCATCCATCGTGGTACGCCGCCCAGGGCTACCTCGTGGTCTCCCAGGACATCCGCGGCCGGTGGGCTTCCGGCGGCGAGTTCTCCCCGTTCCGCCACGAGGCAGAGGACGGGTACGACACCGTGGAGTGGGCGGCTGCGCTCCCTGGGTCGTCTGGAAAGGTGGGGATGTATGGGTTCTCGTATGGCGGCCTGACCCAGCTGATGGCTGCCACTCTTGCTCCCCCCCACCTCACCTGCATATGCCCGGGGTTCTGCACTCCGCAGCTATTCGAGGGGTGGGCTTACAACGGCGGGGCCTTTGCGCTCTCCTTCAACCTGACCTGGGCACTATACCTCGCGACCGATACCGCCCGGCGTAAGGGACTTTCCGGGTACGAGGCCACCCTCTGGAAATCGATCCAGTCGATGCACGACTGGTGGCAGTGGCTCCCGATGGAGTCGTTTCCCCTGCTCCGTGCCCACGACTTCGCGCCATACTTCTTCGAGTGGATCGACCATCCCTCATACGACGCCTACTGGCAGCGGTGGAGCATCGAACGGGTCTATTCCCGGATCAATGTCCCTGCCCTGCATATCGGCGGGTGGTACGACATATTCAGGGACGGGGAC
>DUGV01000167.1 GCA_013331225.1 Methanolinea sp. | reverse complement strand
CGGAACAAAACTCGGAGTACTGCTCCTCGTGCTTGCCGCAATCCTCCTCTTCGCTGGATGTACCCAGCCTTCTCCCGTTACCCAGACCACTCCTGCGCCTACTGCCACGACTGCTGCACCCACGCTCACCCCGACTGCTTCCGCAGCCAACGAGACCCTGAAGACCGAACTTGCTTCACTTGCGGCAGGTTTTGCAAAAGAAATCGACGGGCAGGCACTCGCTGCAGTTCTTAAGGAAGGGCCGAACTCGACGGCGTTTGCCGGGGTGCTCGGGCAGCTGAAAGCCTTCAAGGAACGCGATCCCCGGATCGCGTATGTCTACACCCTCGAGCAGCAGAATGGGACTGTCATGTTTATCGTCGATGCACATTATGGACACCCCGACGCTTCCCAGTACCTCGAGGTATATGATGATGCCCCCATCGAACTGAAGACCCCTGTCACCGCTCCGATGGGGGCAGGGCCCTATACGGACAAGTGGGGAACATTCTATTCGGGCTATGCACCCGTTGATGCCGGTTCGAACGCGACCGTGATTCTCATCGGGGTCGATGTGGTAGCCTGATCCAGCACTCCCTCCTTTTTTCATTCATTTCGCCCTGGGTCCTGCATGGGGCTGCCTTCCATCAGTGGGCTGTGCAGTCGATAAAGAGATAAACAGGATTGAATGATACAATCCCATAGCAAAGGAGATATCGCGATGCCAAAGGTCCTGATCATTGACGACTCGGGCTTTCAGCGAAAAATCATCACCTCGATCCTGGAAGCAGAAGGCAATACGGTCCTCACCGCTGAGAATGGAAGAACTGGTTTTGACATTGCGGTTAAGGAGTCTCCGGATCTCATCATCTGCGACCTCCTGATGCCCGAACTTGACGGGTACGGACTGCTGAGGCTGGTAAGAGATCACAAGCTGGCCATTCCGGTGCTAATCCTGACCTCGGATATCCAGAATACGACAAGAACTGAGTGCCTTGCCCTTGGTGCCCTCGATGTCCTGAACAAGCCGGTAAAGAAGGAGACCCTTGTTCCCATAATAAAGGACGCGCTCAGGAGCGCGAAACGGCCATGAACATCGACGAGGATTCGGTTGATGCCATCCGTGAACTGATCAACATTGGGGTCGGCCGGGCTGCAGGGCTCCTCAATGAGATGACCGGGACCCACATCCGGCTGATGGTCCCGGAGGTGAGAATACTCCGGTATGCAGATCTCGTCAGTGAAAACCGGATCCTGGAGCAGGGCCGACTTTCTGCAGTCACCCTTAAATTCGAGGGTTCGTTCTCGGGGATCAGCATGCTGGTGTTTCCGCCGGACAGTGCTGCAATCCTGATTACCGCGCTCACAGGGGAGGAGATCAGGGCGCCGGACCTCGACGCGCTCAGGATCGAGACACTGAACGAAGTCGGAAACATCGTGAACAATGCGGTCATGGGGTCTATCACAAACGTCCTGAACGAACGGCTCACCTACAGCATGCCCACATACCTCGAGGGCAGCATTGCCCAGATCCTTGGGAACCGCAGAGCCATCGACTACGACTGGGTTATCCTTGCGATATCGCAGTTTTCTCTCGCGGACCTGCAGGTCGTGGGAACGATTCTGATGATATTCGAGATCGGGTCACTTGATTCCCTGGTAAAGAGGCTCCAGGACGCGGCAGGCCAGGAGAGATGAGTCCCCCTCCCCCACTCCCCTCTGGAAATTTTTTTGATATCATCCCCCTGGGAGTGGTGATCCTGGCACCGGACTACACTGTCGTTTCATGGAACAGGACCATTGCGGAATGGACGGGAATTCCCAGGAATGAGATACTCGGAAACGACATACGGGAACGGTTTTCCCACCTAAAAGACCGGCGCTACAATATCCGCATCCAGCAGGTATTCGACGGGGGGCCTGCGGCATTCTTCTCGACGCAGTTCCACCCCCATTTTATCCCCGCACCCCTCCCCGGTGGAGGGCTCCGCTTCCAGCGGACGTCGGTCCACTCCCTGCAGGAAGGAGGAGAGACCTACGCAATCCTCTTCATCGACGACGTGACCGAGCTTGTCGCACAGGTCCGTGCATTCCGGGAGATGAAAGACCGTGCCCTCGCGGAGGTTGATGAGCGCACGAGGAAAGAGGCGGCACTCGCACTTGCCAACAAGAAGATCGGCCTGCTCTCGAGTATTACTCGCCACGACATCCTGAATCAGGTCATGGCCCTGAAGTTTTATATCGAGACTATGCGTGAAGAGACCAATCCCCAGCAGGTTGCGGCTCTCCTCGCAAAGGAGATGGTGGTTGCAAATGCCATCGAGCGCCAGATCCACTTCGCACGCGACTACCAGGAGATGGGCATCCATGCCCCGGGCTGGCAGCGCGTAGCCTCGATTGTCGAGCGGTCAAAAGAGGCCCTCCCCACAGGCAACATCAGCGTCGTTGCCAATGTCGGCTCCATCGAGGTATACGCCGACCCGCTCTTGGAGAAAGTGTTCTACAACCTCATCGATAACGCTCTCCAGTACGGCGGCCCCACCATGAGCACCATCAGGATCTCGACAAACGAGAACGGGGACGGCCTCGTCCTCACAATCGAGGATGACGGCTCAGGAATCTCC
>DUGV01000166.1 GCA_013331225.1 Methanolinea sp. | reverse complement strand
ACATGCTCCACCGGGAGCCGGATGAGGTGGGGGTGGTTGACTGGCGGCAGGTCAGCGGCCTTGACCAGCACGGCGATTACCATTGTACTGTCCCGCGCGATATTGCGAGGGAGATCGCCTGCGAGGTGAAGGCATTTGAATGCGCAGTGATTTCACACGAGATTGCCTTCCTTTTGTATGCGGGCAGTTATTTCTCAGTCCACGGCCTCCGCCATGTCCGGAAGCGGTTTGATGACGGAATGCGGTCCCTCCGCACCGGGACCGCGGTCAGAGTAAAGGTCTTTTTCGGAGGAACGTTTGAATCCTGGGTAGTGCGGGGAGGAAAATGCACGTTGTCAGATGAAAAAAGGCAGGGGGTCTGATCAGGAGAAGACCGAGAAATCGTTCTTGATCGCGATGGCATCGATGATGGGTTTGAGTGCGGTTTCTGTGATCCCGAACTTTTCCATGTACAGCTGGAGGATCTTCTGCTCGTTTCCTGCGAGGACACCGTCAGACATGGCGAGGTCCGTCAGGATCGCCATGGTTGCAATCCTCTGCTGATCATTGAGCGCCTTTGCGACGAGATCGACTGCCTCGGGGAGGGTGATGCCCTGGAGTATCTTGACTGCAGTATCCACGGCATTCCTGTCACCGCGTGCAATTTTCGCAAGGTCCATCATCTCGGCCTCGTCGATCACGCCATCCGAGGCGATCACTGTGATCGCGGACAGCACGAGTGCTGATTTCGGGTTCAGTTCAACGGCCTTGCTCCCTTTTAACTTGTCAAAGAGTCCCATTCTGTTCACCTGCGTCAGATGACGTTCCTTCCAGGTAAGTCGTGCTTCATCATCTGCCTTTCGCAGGGGCTGGAAAACCCGGGCGTCGAAGTAATCAGGGTGACTCGTTGCCAAGAAGTTCTCCGAGCCATCGCGTCTCGTCCCAGGTCTCGAGGATTGCCTGGACTGCCATGGTGAGAGGGACGGCGAGCAGCACCCCGAATGCACCGAGGATCAGCCACCAGAAAAAGATGGAGAGGAATATGACGAGTGGCGAGAGGTTGAGCTGATACCCTGCAAGGTGGGGGAAGAGCAGGTACTCCGCGACGGTGTTGATGATTCCCGCTCCTATGAGCACCAGGAGAGCTGCGGCGGGCCCCATCTCCAGCCAGGCGAGCACCATCGGGGGAATGACTGCAAGCCAGAACCCTACGTAGACCACGTACCCGAGGACAAACGCGAGAAACCCCCACAGGATGGCGAAGTCCACGCCGATACACGCAAAAAAAAGGCCGTTTACGACGCCGTTTGCGAGGTTGACCTCGGTTCGGACCACGAGGTATTCCACCATCTGCCTTCCGAACCGTTCAGCACTCTCCATTCTCCCCGAAAGGTGTACAATGACCCCCTGCAATTTCCTGGTCAGCCCTGCCGACTCGGCCAGGATGAAGAGCGGGGTGAAGACGACGATGAGTGCAGCGGTGAGGAGGTCTCCAAGGAGTGCGATGACACCTCTTCCGGTTGTCATCAGCAGGTCAATCGCATCGCTGGGAAGAAGTGTGAGGAGATCCGCGAAAGAGACCTGCCCGCATTCCGTTGCGCTTGGAAGAAGAGACTCGAGGCCCTCCTGGTAGAGCGGCAGTTGACTGCCAAGCTGCAGGAGGGAAACCCCGACTGCCAGGACGAATCCCGCCAGTGTTGTAAAGTAAAGGAGGATGACTGCCACGACTGCAAGACGGGGAGAGAACCCCTTCTTCTCGAGCCAGTGCTTCAGCACGATGAAGAGGATAGAGATAAAGCCTGCACAGAGGACAGGGCCAAGGATTGGAGAAGCAGCCTTCATTCCGGCGAGGAGTATCACTCCGCATGCAAGGACAATGAGAATGTAATAAGGCCGAAAGAGCTGAATGCCCGTGTACACAGGGGAAAAAGACGCGGTCGCGTGTTATCAATCTTGCCCCCCGGGATTCAAAACTCGCACATCAGGAATGGCAAAGGGGGTGAGAGTGAGGAAATAAGAGAGAAACGTTCATATACTCCTCATTGAGACGTAATCTCTGCGAGAGAAGTGTGAACTCATGACAGATGAAGTGACTTCAGCTGCATTGAAGGTGGATGACGTGATGCACCTCTTTCCCTGGTGGATCGTGCTCCTCCAGGGTATAGTATCCCTCCTTCTTGGAATAATGTTCCTTGCCTATCCTATGGGGACCCTCTTTGTAATGGTGACGTTTCTTGGAGCGTACTGGTTTGTGAGTGGGATCTTTGCCCTCGTGAGCCTTGCCACCGACAAGACCAATATGGGAGTAAAGGTCGTGCTTGCATTACTCGGGATCATCGCGGGCATTCTCATCCTTGCCTACCCCTATTACAGCACCATCATTGTCCCGGAGATTTTTGTCATCATGATCGCAGTCTGGGGTGTCATGATGGGGTGCGTGAGCCTCTTCTCCTCCTTCAAGGGGGGCGGTATCGGGGCAGCAGTGATTGGCGTGCTCGCAATCATCTTCGGGTGCATCATCCTCTTCAACCCGTTGATCACGGTCATTTACCTTCCGTTTGTGCTGGGCATATTTGGTATCATTGGCGGACTTGCAGCGATATTCTTCTCGTTTCAGGTCAAGAGTGCGGAAGGGGCATAACCCCCTCCGAATCCGGGGAACCATATGGAAGGTCCCCCCGTTTTTCACAGCAAGGGATCGCCCAAGTTATTCCTATTTTCATACACGCCGGCTACGGAAGGGGAAGTTGGTTGGCCGGGAAAAAAATTCTCCGTCATACCTGCGGGTTGAATGAATTTTTATGGGACCGGTAAGAGATAGGTGACGCATGAAGAAACTGATTGGACTTTTCACTCTCTGCATGGTGGCCTTTATGGTTGCAGGCTGTTGCATGCCGCCTCCCACTACGGAAGGCATCCAGACCATAAGCCCTACTTCAACTGCACCTGAACCCTCTATCGGACATAACATGATCCCGCAACCCACCGATGTCATCCCCCCATTCTATTCAATCACGGTTCAGGTGGGCAAGAACACGGTCTCTGTCGATCCCTACATCACAGTCAGTTTCCGGGGAGGGCCGGGGCAGGAGTTCACCCAGAGCATGCACGCAATCGTGTACCGGTCAGACGGGTCCACTGAATCCGGGACGGTCGCATACCCCCAGGTGGGATCAGAGATCATCCTTTCCGGGACCACAGGAACTGACCGGGTTGTGGTGGATGTCACTCTCGTGACGGGAGAGACGTATCATGCATACGATGCCCTGGTGCCGTTCAGGAATCTTTAATTCCTGAACCCTCTTTCACGGGAGGCACATTGTATTTTGATATGTACGGTCCGCACCCGTTTTGGGTGCAGTCAACCGGCAGTCTTATCCGCGGAGAGCGTGGACATCTCCTCGCGTGATAGAAGGCGATTGCGTGAACGGTTTTAAAGCCTGTGTGCTGGTCCTTGGAATAGTTATGTGCCTTGCTGCCGGAGCGTCCGGAGCCGAGCCCCTGCCGGGAACAACCGCAGCACCTTCGACTCTTCCCGGAGCAGACCAGGGATTTTTCCTGATCGACTCGCTCCCCCGGGACGCAGATGTATATTTTGACAAAAACTTCCTCGGAGAGACGCCCGTCACGGTTGCCGTGTCTATCACGGGAAAGCCTGCCCACGAGATCGACATCATCCGCGGCGGATACGAGCCATGGAGTAGCGTATACGAGGGAAATCCGCGGCCCGGCCAGACTGTCACAGTCATGGCCACCCTCATCCATGCCACCGCATCGGGGGCAATCCAGGTGACTTCTTCGCCATCCGGCGCCATTTCAACCATGGACCGCGCTCAAACCATGGAGACGCCATGTACCTATGCCACCGTCCCGATAGGAGACCATGAAGTATCTGTGTACCTTCCAGGCTACCAGACATACTATACAAGTGTCAACGTGCAGAAAGGCGAGACAGCGCACGTATCAGCCGAGCTCTCTTTGGTAAGAGCGGGCGGGGCAATCTCTGTAAGCTCCACCCCCGCACAGGCTGCGGTGTATGTTGATGGCATATACAGGGGTGTGACACCCACCACCGCGGGAAACCTTGCTCCTGGCCAGCATTCCGTGAAGATATCAAGATCCGGATATCATGACTGGACAGGTCAGGTAGAGATCCTGGCCGGCATTGAGTCAGCCATCAGTCCCACACTTGTGCGAGATCCCGAGCCCGCGTCCGGAACCGTGAGTATCACGTCCTCGCCTCCGGGAGCTGACGTGTATGCAGATGGCGTGTATGTAGGACAGACCCGCACCGGAAGCCCGCTGGTCTACAGAGAGGGTCAGCCCGGCTTACACGAGCTCCACCTGGCAATGACAGGGTACCAGGATTACACTGCCACGGGAGTCGTGAGAGCAGGGGAGAATTACGACATTGTCATCTCGCTTGCCCCGGACCCACAGGCATCAACCGGGAAAATCTCTCTGGTCTCGATGCCATCAGGAGCAGACGTGTTTCTCAACAATGCACACCGCGGCCCCACCCCTATCACCCTGCATTCTTTGGAACCGGGGTCGTACACTCTCCTGGTGAGACTATCCGGGTATCGGGACTGGCAGTCGGATGTGCGGGTCTCTGCGGGAGAGACTGTCGAAATAAAGGCCACGCTGATTCAAAAGCCCCCGAGTGATAGACCCCAAAGCGGTATTCCTGCATACTTAACGCTGGGAAGCCTTACGATTGCTGCATTACTGTGGTTCAGCCGTAAATAATAATCCCCGACCAGATGGTGCATAGGGCCATGGAGAGTATTTCTCCCTGTCCCCCATTGCTTCAATCGCGGGGTGGAGGAGGGACGGGCAGGTGCACCTCATCGTGAAAATCCGATAATCTGGCCACTTTCTGCTCAAGGACGCGCTGGCTGGTGATATCCTCCACTATCCCATTGATGTGGGAGATAGATCCCTCGGGTGCAAATGTTGCAAGCGCGGTGACGAGAACATGGATGGGAGAACCGTCAGCCTTTTTGAGTATAATTTCCCGGTTTTTCACAAATCCCTGCTGCATGAGTTCGGCGAGCAGATCCGCCCTCCCCCCCGTATGCATGAACATGTCACTCACCGGGATATCCTGCAGGTCATCGAGGGTATCATAGCCCAGGATTCGGAGCAGCGAAGTATTTCCCCACACGAATCTTCCTTCAGGGTCGCCGGTGCTGCGGTATACTCCCACGTTTATGTTGTCGACCAGTTCCCTGTATTGCATCTCCGCACGACGCAGGCGTTCTTCGGATTTCCGGGCGGTGATGTCCCGGATTATTGTAGAGGCACCCATGATCGTCCTCCCTTTCGAGTATATCGGGGAGACAGTGAGCGATACATCGATCAGCTTCCCGTCTTTTTTGATCCTCTGGGTNNGATCTCACCTTTGAGGGATGGTGGCTCTAAGATGCAGACGTCGCCCCCTTCGACCTCTTCGGCGGAATAGCCATAAATCCGCTCCGCAGCAGGGTTCCACGAGAGGATTCTGCCATCGATGGTGGCACTGAATATCCCGTCATGTGATGATCTGAAAATGTCAAAAAGGAGATTCCTGGTCTGGACCGCTTCCAGTCGCGGAGTCACATCCTCGTATACGATCAGTTGCTGGCCATCGGACATGCTCACGGGCAGAAACGAGATCTCCTTGAAGAGTCCGTCCTTGCATCGCACCCTGAACTGCCGCGGTCGGATCTCCCCGGGCCGGGATTCTGCAAGATCCATTTTCCATGTTTCCCTTGCACGTTTCTGCTCATCAAGGTCAGGAAATGCCTGCATGAACCACTCCCTCCCTGTCGGGATATCCTCCTGTGTATAGCCGAAGAGCTCGGTGAATCTCGGGCTTAAATAGATATAGCGGCCTGAAGAATCGATGATGGATATAGGATGGGGGTTCGTGGTGGCAATTCTCTTGAAGCGTTCTTCGCTTGTTCTCAACGCATGCTCGAACATTCTCTTCTGCAGGGCTAGGGATGCGACGCCGAGGTAGGTATCAAGACAGCGGGAGT
>DUGV01000272.1 GCA_013331225.1 Methanolinea sp. | reverse complement strand
CTCGACGTGGCGGAAGGTGAGGTCAAACTTCTTCTTGGCGTCGTACTGTTCGAACTCTGGCCTGAGTCCGAGTCCTGAGCGCGGGATGACCGGAAAGCCCCGCCACTCAGCATCAACGGGGGTAAACACCTCGCACATCAGCTGCCTGGCCCGGGTATTTCCTTCCCGTGTCACAGCCCGGGGGTACGCGTTCTCGACTTTGGCCTCTCCGGCCCTCACCTGTTCGACGAGCATCAGAAGGCCGAGCAGGATGTCCTCGGGTTCGAAACCTGCCACCACCTGGGGGACGGGGAACTGCTCGTAGTCCTGGTAGCCGACGACCGTGCAGACATGGCCCGGGAGGAGGAACCCGTGGAGTTTTGCCTCGCCCTGCTCGAGGAGCCATTTCATTGCAGGGGGGACCAGGCGGTGGCACGAGAGGATGCTGAAGTTCTCCGGAGGCCGGGTGAGGAGGGTTGCCGCAACGGTCGGGGCAGTGGTCTCGAACCCGACCGAGATGAATGCCACCTCTCTTGTGGTGTTCCTCGCAATCTCCACGGCCTTGTGCACTCCCTGCACCACCCTGACATCGCCGCCGCAAGACTCGAGAGAACCCCTGCTTCCGGGGACTCGCAGGAGGTCTCCGTAGGTGGCAACGATGCACCCTTTCCCGACAAGGTCGAGCGCAGCATCAATCTCCCCCTGGGGAGTGATACAAACAGGGCAGCCGGGCCCCATCACGATCTNNCCCTGCGGCGTGATACAGACCGGGCAGCCGGGCCCCATCACGATCTTGAGGCCTGGAGGCAGCATGCTCCTCAGTCCTGACCGGGAGATGGCAGCCTCGTGGGTTCCGCAGATGTGCATGAAAGAGAGATCCCTGTCGGCGCACTCCCGCAATTTTTCCGATATTTCCTTGCCAAGGGCCATATATTGGACCAATTATTTTGTATCCACGAGTGATAATGGTACTGATATGGCGACTGGGACAATATTCGGAATGAACGGAAATCTCCTCGCCGTGATTGTGAGCATCACCGGGCTGGTCATTGCGCTGGCCATTTACGGGATCGTCGGGTGGTTCCGGAAAAAGGCCGAGCAGACCGAGTCCCAGCTGGACGACATCCTGCTCGCGGCGTTCGGAACCCCCGCGGTTGTCGCGGTGCTGGTGATCACGTTCTTCCTCTCGCTTCAGGTCGCGGACCTTCCTGCCCAGTTTCAGTTCATCCTGGACAGCAAATACGTGAACGTAATTTGGATCCTTCTCGGGGCATGGATAATATCGACGTTCATCTATACAATGATCGAGACATACGGTCACCGTATCGCGGCCGGGACCAAGACCGACCTCGATGACCGGATGATCGCGCTCGCGCAGGTCGCGTCGAAATACGTGATATGGTTCGCAGCATTCCTCCTTGTTCTCTATGTCCTCGAGATCGATATCACGCCTTTCCTTGCGGGTGCAGGTATTGCCGGGATCGCCCTTGCCCTCGCAGCCCAGGACTTTCTCTCCAACTTCTTCGGCGGCGCAATCATCGCGGTAGACAAGCCCTTCAAGATCAACGACCGGATCATGATCGACCAGTATGTCGGTGATGTGATCTGTGTCGGTGCCCGCAGCACGCGGATAAAAACCCTCGACAACCAGATCGTGACGTTTCCGAACAAGAAAATCATGGACAGTTACGTCATCAACTATGCCCAGCCCGACATGCGTATGAAGGTCCGGGTCAATGTCGGGGTTGCCTATGGGTCAGATATTGATAAAGTCAGGGAGATCCTGATGGAGATTGCAAAGGACGCTTCCCGGCATTACCCGTTCATCACGGAGGACCCGGACCCGTCAGTTTATTTCCTCGAGTTCGGGGCATCGAGCCTGAACTTCCAGCTCGTGGTATGGACAAACGACTTCTCCATGACCTGGGAGACAAAGGATGTGATCAATACGAGAATTGCCAAGAGGTTTGCGGAAGAGGGAATAGAGATACCGTTCCCGCAGATGGACGTAACACTAAAAACCAATCTCAAAGAATTTTTATCGAAAAGAGATTGAAATCTCCCCGCAAAATCTTTCTTTTCTCCCGGTTATGTATACATAATTATGACCCGGATCACAGCCCCCAAATGTCCGCACCCGAAATGTGGCGCTCGCATGCACCGTGCGTACGTGCGCGTTGATGGCTCCCGCGGGAAGTGGGTGCCGGTCGGCTGGTGGTGCCGGGAATGCGGCATGACCCTCCCCGACGCGGGATAAATTGTGGTTGATATCAACCGGAATTTACAACCGGACGACCACCACCGTACACGCGGGATAAATTGTGGTTGATNNGACCACGCTCGCACACGCGGGATAACCCTGGCAAAACGGCATGAACACGGAGAGTGCGATATCTCCCACGGGGAGGTGAACACCTCGCATGCTTGGGAACATCATTTCATCGGTCCGGGCCTGGGCTAAGACGAGCGAGCGGTCCCTGCGCGAGTATGCCAAGAACAAGGGCATGGTCGACGCAGAGAGCGCCAACATCGCCGCCGTGATCGGGTTCGTCGTGACTGCCATCGTGCTGTCACTCGGCGTGATCATTCTCTACCAGGTAGAGAGCGCGACCCCGCAGATCCCGAACACGTCCGCCTGGGCGACGGCTCAGACGACCCTGGCCACAACCACGCAGTCCGGTTATGGGCTGCTCGGCATCACCCTGATCGTGATGGCCGCGGTCGCCATCCTGGGAGCACTCTTCGTGCTCATTCGTGGCAGAGAGGACTAAATTCCCCTTCTTTTCAATTGGCCGCCCTCTCTTTTTTTGAAAAATGATACGTTTCGCGCCGACGGCATCGCGTGCTCGACCGGCGTCGTCTGCATCAACACTTAGGGAAATATTTCCCGAAGTGTTTGCCGTACGTCCTGGTGCAGTGCCGCCATGCTCTTCCTACCGCAGCCTCGCCCGCTCACCCTATCAGTGCCCGCTCTGCAGCTTCCCCGCTTACCAGGACAACTGGCAGATCCCGCGTTTCCAGTGCACCGCCAAGATACATGATGCTGCATGAACACGCGTGTTCACTCTCAAGGTGTTCTGCCATCGCTAACGCATGGTCATGGAGGCGGTGCACAGATACCAGGGCTGATCCCACGACCACACCATACCCTTGTATGATGAATCTCATTCTCTCTTCTCCTGCCCCGGGTCAATCCAGGGACAATACGCACTTGGAATCAAAAAGGGATAAACCTGCGTAAGACATTTGTGTATCAGAACGATTTACGGGCCTTTCTCGTCTCTCTTGTGACAGCGTCTTGATAGCAGCGCGTCAGGCTCGCATAGAAGATAACACACGCGACCATTACGCCAAATCCTGTCAATTATGACGAAATCGGCATTTCGCAGCCAATACTTCGGGCTTTTAATTTCCAGTTTCGTCGACATATACCGCCCCAGCCGTGCACACTCCTGGCCGCTGGTCGGGAGCCCGTAATGCGCGAGGAGTTCTTCGGGGGAAATAATGACCGTCCCTCCCCCCATTTGCTGATAATAATCCAGAATGAGCGTGTATTTGTCCATTCGTGAACTTGTGCCTTCACGGATTCGGGAGAGTAACCCGTCAGAGATCATGGCGACCACTTCCAAAACGATATGAAGAGAATATGCATTCCGGTAATAAACGAGTAACAGAAATATGCACCGGGGGCATGTGCGTTAATTCGATTAAGCCATATCGGGTCATGGCACGGGCATGAGCGGCTTTTCGTACCCCCCTCCACTCCCCCCTAAGGGTCATTGGTGGTATCCCTCCGACGATTGCAGCCCGGTGAGTCGTGAGACGGTCACTTGCTTTTTGTCGT
>DUGV01000184.1 GCA_013331225.1 Methanolinea sp. | reverse complement strand
CCCCGCCAACGCGCGCCAGACACGTTATAAGAAGATCGAGACGTGGCAGGTACTCCGGCAGTACCTCCGGGACTGAGTGGTAACTGCACCCCGGGGAAAAAGGAGGCCCTAGAGGTACCGGTTTCTCCGCAGCCAGTCGACCTGCGGCTTCGTGTACCGATAGGAGATATCGCACTTTTCGTCCTGGAAGCTCCACGGGGTGATGATGAGCGTGTCCCCTTCCCGGATCCAGGCCCGCTTCTTGATCTTGCCCTTGATCCGACCCATGCGGGTGACCCCGTCAATACACCGGACCTTGATATGGTTTGAGCCGAGCATCAGTTCGGCGATAGCAAACTGTTCCCTGTTTCGTTTTTTTGGCAGTCGCACGCGGATGGTCTCCATTCCCGGCGGTGCCGTTTCATCAACCACTACTTCTTCGTTCCTGTCTTCTCTTTTATAATTACTAATAGGCCAGCAACTCCACTGGGAACATTTTTTTTATCCCCTTGGGTTTAGTATTGGCGTTCCTGCCTTATACCAGTGATCATGCGGGCCGGCTCCTGTATCACAAGGGTATTGATGCTGGGTGAAGGGCGTTTTTTTCCCGCAATGCCAACCATTATGCGTCCTCGTAATGAAATTTATTCATGCAATTACGGGTATTTTTTTCCCTGGCATTACTCTTCCTGGTGGGCTGCCTGGCGTTCTCCGGTTGCCTTACTTCACCCCCCGTTGAGGAGCCCATCCAGGAGACCCCGACAACCGTGCCGACCGCCATTCCGGCCACTGCCGGCCCCCTCACAGAGACCGCAACACCCACTCCCACCCCCACTGCGATAGGGCTCTCGAGCGAGGATATAAACCTGCACTTCATGGACGTGGCCTTCGGAGGAGGAAACCTTTTCCTGGAACGGCTCCCCCTCTCCTCGAAGAAAACCACCATCTCCCTGAATGCGGGAACCGAACCTGATAAAATTGTTGTCGAATCGTTCGCGACGAGGTTCAATGTCCTCTCCCAGTCAAACAAGCTCTTCGAGAATATCAAAGAGGGACAGACCGGTGACATCCGCATCAAATTCCTCCCTCCCGCGGGATTGAAGGCGATCGATCTCACATCCGAAATGGGGTGGCTGAACGAGGAATATACCTGCAATGGTGTTACCTGTGCCAAGATCAAGGGGTATGACATCTATCTGAATGCAGAGATGGAAGGCGACCAGCGTGTCCACTACCTGCTCAGATCGCTCCTCTATACGCTCGGGTTCAAGGGGGCATCCCTCCGGTACCCGGACAGCATTTTCGCCTACCCGGACAATGCGGCGACCGAGCTCTCCTTCCTGGATGAGAAGGCCCTCCAGGTGATGTACGGCCTGGGCATGGACAACGGGATGACGGTCGATGATGTCAAGAGGGTTCTTTTCTTCAGGTGACCGCTCCTCCCATTCTTTTTGGCATATGAACCCCCGTCTTCTCGAGGATGAGGCGTCTGCCTGACGGACATGGCTCCTGACATGGACGATATCTACCGGAAGATTCCTCCCGGGAAGATCCCGTGGAACATCCAGTCGCCCCCTGATATCCTGGTCGACCTGGTCGAATCCCGCACGATTACCCCTGCAACACGATTGACCTGGGCTGTGGGGCGGGCAATCATGCGGTGTACCTGGCAGGCAGGGGATTTCGGGTCACTGGGGTTGACATGTCGCCTGCGGCAATCGAGATGGCCAGGAAGAACGCCGAGAAGCGGGGAGTATTGTGTACTTTTATTGTCGCAGATGTTCTCGACGACCTGGGAGGTGTCGGGGGCCCGTTCCAGTTTGCCTACGACTGGGAGCTCCTGCACCATATCTTTCCTCCCGACAGGGACCGCTATGTCAGGAACGTCTCAAATCTTCTTGTCTCCGGGGGCATGTACCTATCGGTCAGTTTCCACGAGGACGACCCTCATTTCGGGGGATCAGGAAAATATCGCAGGACACCAATAGGAACCACCCTTTACTTCTCCTCTGGAGAGGAACTTTTTGATCTCTTCTCCCCGCACTTCACCATCATTGAATCGAAGGTGCGTACCATACCCGGCACTTCGGGCACTCATGAGGCGAACTGCTTCCTGATGGTGAAGGTCTCGTAAAAATCCACCCTGCTGCCTGCAGACCCCAATATGCGGAAACCGGCAGGTTTATCCTGATCCTCTCCCGATTCCCATCACACACGAGGTAAAATAGTATGGACATCAAGGTTCTCGGGCTGAATGCAAGCCCCAGGGGAAAGGAGAGCAGGACGCTTCGCCTGGTGGAGGCGGTGCTGAAGGGTGCCGCGGCAGAAGGCGCGGAGACTGATCTGGTAGACGTGTATTCACTCCGCATCGAGTACTGCACCGCGTGCACTTCCTGTTATGCGAGCGGGGAGTGTATCATCTCTGATGATTTTCCTCTATTATTCGAGAAGATGATGTGTGCGGATGGAATAGTGCTGGGGGCTCCGAATTACATCGATTCTGTCCCTGCCCCCATGAAGGCGGTCTTTGACCGGATGGCCGATGCAATCCACTGCCGGATGTTCACCGGGAAGTACGGGTGCGCTGTCTGCACATCCGGTGGTCCGAACCACGGACCAATCGTGGAATATATGAACCATGCACTCAGTTCCCTTGGCGCCATCACTGTCGGGGGCGTGGGTGTCGCGGTAGGCAGGGGCCTCGAGGCAATTCCGGCGGCGGAGGAGGACTCGCGTTCCCTCGGGCGAATTCTCGTCCGGGCGATCAGGGGCGAACTCCGGTATCCCGACCAGGAGGAGATTCAGCAACAGCGGAGGGACTATTTCCGCCAGTTGATCCTCTGGAACAGGGACAGGTGGACCCACGAGTACGACTGGTATGCCAGGATGGGATGGCTGGACGAGTAGTGGCGAACTCTCCCGCGGCGTGATTCACATGGACATTTCATTGCGAGACCGGTTTATCGGGCTCTGGCAGGAGTATTTTCCTGGTGCAGAACTTCCTGTCACGTTCGAACTCACAGAGGACGACAGAGGGGTCGAGAGAGCCCCTGCGCCAAATGGATGGCGATGCATGGTATGCGACCTTGCACGGGTGCGAAGAGGGAAATCTCTCGTGTTCACCCAGGAGTCCCTCTCATGCAGCGGTGCAAAGTATTACATGGGCTTTGTAAAGGGAAGGGCCCCTGACTTTCGCTACTTTCTCTCCTGCGGCAAACCTGGATCTGTGAGAGGCGAGCGATACAAAAAAAACCCGGAGATTGTCGACGAACTCGTGCAGAAGGGAACTTTCCTGCCTGCGGGATCACGCCACTACCTCTTTTCTCGGTGGGATAACCTCAACCCCGATGACAACCCTGATGTGGTAATCTTCTTTGCAAGGGCGGAGGTGATTGCTGGGCTCTTCACCCTCGCAAACTTCGATCGCGCAGAACCGCACGGCGTGATCTGCCCGTTTGGATCAGGGTGCAGCTCCATCATCCATTATCCCCTCCATGAGGGGATGGCAGAGTGTCCGAGAGCGGTGCTCGGGATGTTCGATCCATCGGCGCGTCCCTGCGTTCCGGTCGACATGCTGACAATGGCAATTCCCATGCGCTTGTTTGGGCAGATTGTCGAATCGATGGAGGAAAGCTTCCTGATCACTGATACATGGGAAAAGGTGAAGAAGAGGATCGAGATGAGTGAACCGAGGAATCCCCGGTAAAAGGGAAATCCCTCCTTCCAAGGGATCCTATCTCCCACGCCTGATGGCGCGCGGATTGTCTGCATCACCAGGTCGGCAATGAATGGATATGAGGGAATCCCTTCCCACTCATTCTGCCCTCAATGCTTCGATGGGATCGAGGTTCGATGCCCGCCATGCGGGATAGACGCCGGATGCAACGCATATGACGATGCCGACCACCATGGCAGACGGGATGTATACCAGGCTTGCAGGTGAAAAGAAGTAGTCGGTGCTCCCTACCATCGCAAGGACAACGATCCACCCGATGGCAAGGCTGAGCACGGCGCCTATGACAGCCCCGATCGCCCCCAGTATCACCGCTTCGTAGATGAACATCTTCCTGACCTCGGACTTCTGGGTGCCGATGCTCCGCATGATGCCGATCTCCCTGACCCTCTCTGTCACCGACATCATCATGACATTGAAGATTGAGACCGCCGCAACNNCGAAGTCGCTGCAACAAGAAGTGAGATTCCCGCGATCGCCATCACGAAGGTGGTCATGGTCGAGAGGGTCGAGGTGATGCTCTCCAGCATCCTGCTGCTGTCCTGGATGGTCACCGTCTCCTCCTTCCTGTTCATCTTGTCGAGGATGTCGCTCTTTACCCTGGCAGTATCGTTGATATCGTTGAGGATGATATTGACCTGGTCGTACTCTCCTTCCTTCCCGTAAATCCCGTTGAAGAGCTTCTGGTTCGCGATGATTGCCGAGTCGGAGTTAATGTCCATCGACATCCCGCGCTCTTCGAGGATCCCCACAACTCTCACCGTGGTGGTCACCCCTCCTTCTGGGTCGCCGATATCGATCCTGCTCCCGGTTTTTAAGTCGAACCGGTTGGCAAGTGTCGGCCCTATCACGACAGAACTCGTGCTTTTCGGGAATGATCCCTCCGAGAGGGTAAAAAGCGTGGGGATCACCGTGTCGTCCAGTCCAAAGACCGTCGACCTCCCCCTCCTGTCTCCTACCTCTATCCTGTCAGATTCCGATTGAACTCCGTATACAAGGCCGTATTTCTCCGCTATTTTCGTGATTTCCCTGAATTCTTCCTCCGATATTGATTCATCCCCATTGCCTGAACCCCCGCCGCCGCCAGGGCCGCCCCCGAATCCGCCACCCCCGGTGTCAGCCCTGACCACGAGGTTGTTTGCCATCCCAGAAAGCTCCTCTGTAACCGAGAGTGTCATGTTCGCTCCCATCATGCCCATTGATGAGATTGCCACTACACCAATTACAATGCCAAGGGCCGCAAGCACCGACCGCAGGAAGTGGATGCGGATATTTCTCAAAGAGAGCTGCAGGATGATGCCCCTCATGCCACTCTCCCGTCCCGCATGACGATAGTCCGCCTCGCACACTTCGCCACTTCAGGGTCGTGAGTGACCATGAGGATGGTCCTCCCCTTCTCGTTCAGTTCAGAAAGCACCTCCATAATCTGGTGACCGGTCACCGAGTCGAGGTTCCCGGTCGGCTCGTCACAGAGGAGTAGCATCGGGTCATTTACAAGGGCACGTGCAATTGCCACCCGCTGCTGCTGCCCACCGGATAGTTCCGGGGGTTTATGGGCAGCCATCGCCCGGTCTATTCCCACCATGCCGAGGAGCGAGTCCACCCAGCCCGTATCATCAGGTTTCCTGTGTTTCAAAAGGAAGGGATACTCCACGTTCTCATACGCGGTGAGGAGGGGAATCAGGTTGAATCTCTGGAATATGTAGCCTATGGTGTTCAGGCGGAGTTCCGTCAATTCACAATCATTCATCTCGCGGGTATTCCTCCCGCGAATATAGAGGTCTCCGCTCGTCGGCCTGTCGAGGCACCCAAGATGGTTCAGGAGTGTAGATTTACCCGAGCCTGACGGTCCCATGATGGCCACAAACTCTCCATCCTCGATCGTGAGGGAGACCCGGTCGAGTGCGACCACGTCCCCGGACGGAAGCGGGTAGACCTTTGTCACCCCTGCAAGCTCGATGAGGGGCTTTTCATCCACGGTTATCTCATCTCCCGGAACGCTTCCGCACAATATCGACTGCTTTTCCCAGGTATCCTTTCCGCCAGGCAACCGCAACTGCAATGCATGCAGCGATGACGATGAGGATCTCCGTGAAAGGAATCTTACTGATGCCGTTCCCAAAACCGAGCATCCCACCGGGTCTCCTCGTGTTCCCCGAGGGGAGCCCCTGCGATGCACCGGATGCCTCACCTGAAGCAGGCGCCGCGGTGCTCCGAACGGATATATCCACACGGTCTTCGAACACTTTCCCATCCGTGTCCCTGTACTGGATGATCAAAGGTATCGAGGATACATCGCGGACTGTGCAGGTGACCTCGAAACTGGAGA
>DUGV01000047.1 GCA_013331225.1 Methanolinea sp. | reverse complement strand
AGAACATGTCGGGAGGGTGCGGGTCGGGCGGAGCGAAGAGGCACTCCACCCTGATCCGCGGGTCTATCTCGTGTGCAAACGCAGTGAACTCCGCCCTGTGCATCTCCCGGCAGACGTACTCGCCGAGCCCGCGGCGCAGGCGCGCTTCCTGGGTGGGGCAGGAGGGCACCCTGATGACCACCTCGTCCGCGTTCTCCTCGATCTGGTAGCCGACGAGGATTGCCCATGGGAAGAGGCGGAGGGCTTGTACGAACCCCTTCAGCCCTGTATCAGTGATCCCGAACCGCGCCTTCAGGTCTCTTGCCGCCATCGAGGCGACCCTCCCCCACACCTGCTCGTTGATCCGCTCAGCGACCGGCTGCCCATACTCCTCTGCAAGGAAGATGAACCAGAACGCGTCCACCACCCGGTAGTGCCAGAGCAGGAACCCGAGGTACGAGACCAGCTCTCCCTTCTCCATCTCATCGAACCGTGACAGGTTCATATGCTCAACATCCATGCCCCAGATCGCCCCGGGACCACATCACATTTCCCTTTTTGGTCTCCGGGGAATATTCTCCTCGAATTGCCACCGATCGTTCAATCTGCAACCCAATAGCCATGTATTGGCAAACGGACGCTATTATGGTCCTAAATTACCCACTGTGCCCAATCTCCTTGATATCCCCCCTCCCACCGGGTATGTGCCCCTCTCAAAGGGGGGCAGGAAAGAAGAGAATGGCAGACTTTGTGCAGAAGAGCACCACCAAGACCGCGGCCCGCGTGCTGGCCGCACCGATCGCTGATGTAACCACCTTTGCCGGGATCGTGCAGAGCGTGATCGACACGAACCCCTTCGGATGCACCTCGCAGGAGGTTGGGGGCGTGACCTTCGACCCCGTGTCAAAGAGCCGCGAGGCGTACACAGCAAGGATCCTGTATCAGGATGACGACGGAAAGACCGTGGGCCAGGTCACCGCCCGCTCGGGGAGCGTGGCGGGGTTCAACGCAGGCATTGCAGAGATCATGNNCGGAACTTACCGCGGCCATGGAAGGCGACCCCGTCCGGGACGCCGAACACGAGCGCTACCTCTGCGCCCTGCGGTGCCACGACCCTTCGGGAGAGGTCTACTACGTCTCCTTCGCCCGCGACCAGGTGCGGATCTCCTCATACGCTGACGACGTCATCGTGGGGCTGGTGGAGGCATGGGCCGACACCGTCCCTGCGCTGGCCTGATTGCCACGCGATATGGACCGGTCTCATGGAGACAACCATGGAACAGTCCGTCATGATCGTGGCAATCTTTGTAGGGGCCGGGCTCCTTGCCTACGTAATCGTGCCAGGCCTGATCGTAATCTGGGACCGGGTGCTGGACGCCGTGGAAGAGAGAAAAGGAGAGGACTAAAAATCCTCCCACTCTCCCCCTTCACCGGTAAAAAAATTCGTAATTTTTTCACACTTCCAATCAGCGCGGGGGGCAGTTACCGCAGGACCCATCCCGGAGCCGTGTCTGGTTCCGCGCCATGGTCTTTGCCTGCGACATCTCCCCCTCGCCGGTACATGAGCGGATGCGGAGCATATTCCCGCAACCTGCCTTCTGAACGTCATTTGACCCGTGCTGCGCGCAGAACTGGTACTGGCCTGCTGCTGCATCGGTCCCGTCTGCCTGGTCCAGGAGCGCGATCGCTCCTCCCTGTGCGCCGGACCTCCCCTGGCCGCCTCCCCCTGCCGCCATAACCGTGGCAGGCACGAGGACGAAGCCGAGGAGGAGGCAGAGCGCAAGTGTCTTTCTCATCATTGTTACCTCCGTTGCCGGGTCGCCGGCACCGGGCCGGGCGACCCGCCTCACAAGAGCATGGGGCAGGGGTATTCAAGGGATCTCTCGCACGGGCAGCTACTCATCAGGAGAACGGTCACGCGGCGGAAGGCAACGCCGGCGCGGCCAGTGCAGGGAGCGCCGGGCCTCCTGCCCTCGGCCCGAGAATTACGAGTGCCTCGACCGCGGCCGCGGTGAGATGGTAGTGGTTCGACCTGCCCGTGCCCCGGTTCTCCACGATCCCGTCCTCGGCGAGGCCCTGCATCTGTCGGGTGACCGACGGCCCCGCGCATGCGAGCGCAACTGCAAGCTGGGTCCTGGTCATCCCGGGGGTGTGCCAGAGGAGCACGATGATCTCCCTCCTGGTATCGGTCCAGAGGGAATGGAGGAGGCACTGGAGGAACGGGGGGTACATCCCCTGGTTCGGGTAATACCGCACTACGCCGGGCCGGGAGAACGCCGTGATCTTCTCTGCCCGCAGCAATGTGAAGAGGTGGTACCGGAGTGTGCTCGGGTTGGTCTCCAGGAGCTGTGCAAGGGAGAGGGCATCGATCCCGGGATGCGACGCGATGGCCCGGTACACCCTCCCCCGCAGGTCATGTGCGAGGACATTCTTCCCGGTTATCCTCCTGAAGCCAAGGAATGGAAGGAAGAAGAATGGGGCGGGCGAAACCCCGGCGGGTTCCGGGGCGGATTCCTCGTCGTTTCCGTCTCTCCTCGATCTCGGGGAGGCGGAGGGGGACGGGGCCGGGTCGGACGGCCCCGTCGCCCCGGAAAGCGGCTCCGCAGTCTGTGCAGGGCCGCAGGGGAGCCGTCCCGCGCCCGTCCCCGGTCCATTGGGCTGCATGTGCGAGGGAGGCCCCCTGCTCCGGCCGGAAGGATGTGCAGGGAGTGCATCGTCGCCTGAAGATGGCTGCACCGTCCCGATCCTCCCGAAGGAAAGGACACCGCCGGGTCCCTTTGGAGACCCGGCCTCTCCGGCACCACCGCCCCCTGGGGACCACTCCTGGGCGGCCCGGCCTGCAATCGCCCGGTTCTCGCCCCCGGCCTGCACGCCGCCCTGGGAAGGGGAGCGCCCGCCCCCCTCCTGTCCTGCCTGGTTCCTGGCCGCGGTTTCACCCGGGCCATGGCTGGCCGGGCCCGTGGAGTCCATCCCGGAATTCCCGAACCCCGCCGGCATCATGGACCCGCTGCCCCCGCCATGTGATGAAGAAGAGCCGGAACCGCCGCCATGGGCTGCGCTCGCCGGGAGGACTGCCACGAAGAGTACGACGACTGCCAGCAGCGCAAGATGCCGCATTGGAATGGCCATTTTGGTGATCAGGTGGGCCGTGTCCGATATATACACTCTGGTACCGGCAGCTACACGGGGAGATGGGGGTGAACGTGGGGGGAATGGCCGGGGAAAAAAGGTGCACTCTTCTTATATCCTGCGATCATACCAGCCATAGTGGTGTCTATGGATACACTCGAGACAATCAAAGGGTTTCTCATGCAGCCGGTCGAGTCCTTCCGCAAGGTCAGGGGGACTTCGCTTGGGGACGCGATCAAGTACTTCCTCATTCTTGTCATCATCAATGTAATTCTCACCATGATCGTGGATCTCGTGTTCGCGAGCGCAATACTCTCAACGCTCACCGAGACACTTGGCCAGATGGGCATGGGGGAGGTCTTCCTGATTGAGACGATCGGGATGGTGGTGCTCGCGATCATCTTGATCATACTGATGCTGGTCCTCCTCTTTGTCGTCGCAGGCTGGCTGCACCTCTTCGTGTATCTCCTTGGAGGACGGAAGGGCTATGCAGAGACCGCAAAGGCCCTGATATTTGGGTCCACACCCTACATGCTGATCGGGTGGATCCCACTCATCGGGCTCTTCATCGGGGGGATCTGGTCGCTGATCCTCGGGATTCTCGGGATCCGGGAACTGCACCAGGTCTCGACAGGGCGGGCAGCTGGGGCGGTAGTCATTTCCGCGATCATCCTCTTCATTGTCGTCGTGCTCGTGGCTGCCTGGTTC
>DUGV01000126.1 GCA_013331225.1 Methanolinea sp. | reverse complement strand
AGACGGCCGGACACCCCGCCTCGAAAAGGTTGAATCCCTCCTCTCTTCGCTCCGGCATGAGGAACAGCATATCTACTTCGGTACATTCCCAAGTGAAGTGCGCCCGGAATGGGTGACCCGGGAAGCGATAGATCTCATCACCACCTACTGTAGCAATACCCGCCTCCATTTCGGGGCGCAATCCGGAAGCGACAGGGTTCTTTCTTCGCTCCACCGGGGACACACCGTGCAGGACGTCATATCGGCCGTGGAGCTCTGCCTTGATGCAGGACTGACCCCAGTGGTGGACTTCATCGTGGGAATCCCGGGCGAGGAGGAGGATGACCAGCGCATGACTGCACGCCTCGTGGAATGGATCAGCCGCAGGGGGCGCGTTCACCTCCACCGCTTCATCCCGCTGCCGGGGACACCCATGGAAAAGACGGCCCCGCAGCCACTCCTGCCTGAAGTGGAACGGCTCCTTGGAGCGCTCGCGCTGAGGGGAAGAGTCACCGGATCCTGGGGTGACCCTACACGAAGATTTTTTTAAAGGCCCCCTCGAATGAATATTGACATGATGGATGTGCTTTTGCTGGCAGACCTTCACGGAGAGTTCGGAAAGCTGGAATCGTTCCTGGAACTCTCCCCGGATGCCATCTTCATTGCTGGCGACATCACCAATATGGGCCCTGCGGATGCAGTAGAGTCGCTCTTTTCACGCATTGACGTGCCTTCGTTTGCAGTGCCTGGTAACTGCGATCCACGGGAGATCATCGACGTCCTGGAGCATTCGGACTGCGTCTGCCTCCACGGCTCCTCTCTCAACCTGGGGAAGATCTCCATTGTAGGGATCGGCGGGTCCAACCCGACTCCCTTCAATACCCCGTTTGAGATGACGGACAAGCAGATCGACGACCTCCTCACCGCGCTCGTCAGGAAGATGGAGCGGGCAACCCACAACGTGCTCATCTCCCATGCCCCGCCCCAGGGGTTCCTGGACGAGGCTGGAGGAAACCACGTGGGAAGCGCGAGCATCAGGAAGCACATGGGTTCCTTTGACCTGGTCTGCTGCGCCCACATCCATGAGCAGAGGGGAGTCGTGGAGGAGAAAGGGGTGAAGGTAGTCAACCCCGGCATGGCAGCGCTCGGCCAGTGCGCCATGGTCCACTTCGGCACGGAGCCAAAGGAGATCAGGATCGAGCTGCTGCAGGTCTGATCATCCCGGCCTGCGGGAACTGCACACACCTTTTTTTAAAAAAACTACATGATTCTTTCCGAAACACACGCATATGCATTCATGAAAATGGCACAGCCATTTTCATAGTACCCACCTATTACCGCCTGGCGGTCGAGCATAATTGATGAAAATCACGAAGTGATATTCATTCGAAAAAAGTTGTCAAGGAGCGGTGGGTCCGTTCCTACTCCTCTGTCCCCTGGCCTTTTGCGAGGAGAATCTCCAGGTATGACGAGAGAATCGGCTTCCCCGTGACCCCTATCTCCTCTCCCAGTGCCATGACGTATTCGGCAGGCCGCTCGACATTCCCGGGATTGTTCAGTTCTATCTCCACGAACTCCCCGAGCCCCTCCACCTGGTCCAGGCAGACGGTTGCATCTTTGAAGTGGTAATACTCCCTCCACTTCCTCACCTCGGCGACCGGGGTAAACCCAAGCGAGATGAAGATGCGGGCCATCACGTCACCTGATTCCACCCTGCAGTTGAGCTCCTCCCTTGCCTTGAGGTGGAACCCCGGCTCCTTTTTGCCCTTGTAGGTCACCGTCCAGCGCTCTCCCGCCTGCCTGATACGGAGCGCCTCGTCCGTCACCCCGAAGTCCCTGTGGGGAGCATTGAGGTACAGGTCACGCTCCATCACCCTCGACTCAAGCTCTGCCTGCTGCTCGCAGAGCCGTTCCCTTACCGCGGCGAGGTCATCCACCCTGACCTTCAACTCGATCTCAAGCATGCTCTCCCCTTCCCATCTCCCCCATGAGGACAATAATACGTGTGGTTTGGAACGCGGGGCGATCGGCGACAGCTCCCTCTCCGGGTGCAGCAGAATTGTGACCCGCAAAAGAAAAAAAACCAGGCGACAGGAGGGTGTTCCCGGGAGTGCCGCCGTCAATCGATTAACTATTTAAGACCGTCCCCGCAAATGTATAAAGAACCTCTACCCGGGAAGCGCCAGGATTTTTCTCCCCGGGTAGCCGGAGATTCCAGGTGAAGAAATGGCAATAAAGGTTGGAGATTTTATCAGGATCAGCTACACGGGCAGGGTGGACGGGAAGGTCTTTGACACGACTGACGAGGATATCGCAAAGGACGCGGGCATCTTCAACCCCGAGGCATCTTACGGCCCGGTGACCATCCGTGTCGGGAGCCACCATGTCATCCTCGGCCTCGACGAGGCCCTCGATGGGAAGGAGATAGGAGAGGAAGGTGAAGTGGACGTCCCGCCCGAAAAGGCGTTCGGACCCCATGAGCCCACCCAGGTCGAGGCGTTCAACAAGAACTCCTTCAAGGACAAGCCAAAGAAGGGGATGAGCATCAAGGTCCCAGAGAAGGGAGAGGGGACGGTGGTCGATGTTATTGGCAACCGTGTCCTCATCGACTTCAACCACCCCCTCGCCGGAAAACCGCTCTCCTATTCTTTCCGGGTCGAGGATATTGTCGAGGGTGCAGTGGAGCAGATGAAAGGGCTCATCAAGCTCTACGCGGGCCGGGACATGGACGTGAGCCTCAACGAAGGAGCCCTCACCCTGCACCTTCCTCCAGGCATCACCTACGACCGCCGGTGGCTCCTCTGGAGGAGCAGGGTCATACACGAGGGATTCGAGCATATCCCCACAATCGACGAGATCACACTTGTCGAGACCTTCGCGCGCCCCGAGAAGGCCGAGGCCGAAACTCCGGAAGAATAATTCAACGCTCACACCTTTTTTCCAATGAAACGCACATGAGACTTTCGTGGTACATGCCCCCCTGATGAAAACCGTGGAATGTGGTTTTCATGCCAAAATGCGTGCGGCATTTTCATGAATGCGAATGCGTGTGTCTTGGAGAGAATCATGTAGTTTTTTCCCCGGTCATCGATACGGGTGACCGGAAATGGCGTGAAAAGAAAGGGTCCCTGAAGGTCCGATCAAACGGATACCCTGCAGAGCGGTGCCAGTTTCCGGATAAGCCTTTCCACCTGTGCAGGGGCCGTGCCGATGTAGTGCAGGGGATCAAGGAGTGCCCCGACCTCATCAGGGGAGAGGAAACGCATCACTTTCTCGTCTGACGAGAGGACTTTTGCAAGCGGGACCTTCTTTTCGAGCGCCTGCATGCTGGCTAGGCGCATGGATTCGTGCGCCTCCTGGCGGTCCATGCCTCTCCGGGTCAGCTCGATCATCACTGCCTCGGCCATGTTCACCCCCTGGAGGACCGAGAGGTTCTGAGCAATCCGTTCTGGCTTGATGGTGAGCCCCTCGATCACCCTGATCATCAGGGCAAGGATGTGGTCGGCGAGAATAGTCGCCTCGGGGAAGAGGACCCGCTCGCACGAGGAGTTGGTGAGATCGCGCTCGTCCCAGAGAGTGTTGTTCTGCAGGGCAGGCTCCACTGCCGACCGGACCACCCGCGAGAGGCCGCAGACCTGCTCGCTCTTGATGGGGTTTCTCTTGTGCGGCATGGTGCTTGACCCGACCTGTCGGGCCCCGAACGCCTCCTCCACCTCGCCGATCTCAGTCCTCTGCAGTGTCCGGATCCCGATGCCGATCTTGTCGAGGGTGGTGGCGACATTTGCCAGGAACATGAAATACTCCGCGTACCTGTCCCTCGAGACGACCTGGTTCGAGACGTCTACCGCCGTCAGCCCAAGATACTCCATCATTGTCGCCTGGATCTCCATTCCTCTCTCCCCGAGTGCCGCCTGGGTTCCCACTGCGCCGGTCAGCTGCCCGACCTCCACCCGCGGGGCCATCTGGCCAAGCCGCTCTATGTGCCGGGCGACTTCGCTCGCCCAGATGGCGAACCGAAGACCGTAGGTGGTGGGCACCCCGATCTGGCCATGCGTCCTCCCCGCACAGACAAGCATCTTCGTCTCATCGGCCCGCTTCAGGAGGGCGGCAAGAAGCCTGCGGAGGTTCCCTTCAAGGATGTCGAGAGCCGCCCTGATCTGAAGACCGGTTGCAGTATCCAGGATATCGTTCGACGTGGCCCCGTAGTGGACATAGCCCCCTCCCTCGCCGCACTGCTCTGCAATGGCCTTCACGATCGCCATCATGTCGTGGCTGATCTCCTCCTCGATCTCCTTCGCCCTTGCAAGCGTTGCCTTCCCGGCGCACGAAGCGATAGCCTCGGCGGCCGCGGCGGGGATGAACAGGTGTGCTGCCGATGCTCTTGCAAGGGCCACCTCTGCCTGCACGATGCATGAGAACCGGTACTCCTCCCCCCAGACTGCCCGCATCTCTGCGGTCCCGTACCGGAACTCGATGGGATGGATTGCCATGGGAGAAGGGTTGGTGTTTCCCGATAATAAAAAAGAGTCAGGGCTCCAATGGTATGGTACGATGGACAGCCTCGACGACTGGTTCCCCTACGCGGATTATCGCCCATGCCAGCGGGAGATGCTTGAATTCGGCCTCTCGTGCGCACAGGAAGGGACGATCGGGCTGATCGATGCCCCAACCGGGAGCGGAAAGTCGAGCCTCCTCGCAGCGCTCCTCGCGGGGAGGGAGAAGCGCCGCGTCCTGGTCACTGTACGAACCGTGAGCCAGCTGAACACGTTCATCCGGGAGCTCTCGCTCATCAGGGAGAAGAAGCCGGGGCTTAAAGTGGCCTACCTCATTGGAAAGAGAGGGATGTGCCCCCTCTCGGGAGAGGGGGATGTGTATCGCCGGTGCGAGGGAGTAAAGGGGTTCAGTACCACCCTGATGCGCCAGCGAGCCGAGAGAGGGTCGCTCGTGCCTTCCAGGGACCCGTACATCCAGCAGCAGATACGGCGGATGGACCCCCAAAGGCCCCTGCTCTGCCCCCACTTCATCGGGAGCCGCGTCTTTCTCCAGTCGGAGGGCGGCCTGCGCATGGTCCCCTCTCCTGCACTCCAGACAAAAGCCGAGAGAGTCACCAGCCAGACAGTATGGCCCCACCAGCTGCCGGAAGTGGCCTCAGGTGTCTGCCCCTACGAGATGATGATACTCGCAGCCCAGAAGGCTGACGTGATCCTGCTGAATTACCGGCACCTCTTTGACGAGGATATCAGGGAAGCCCTGTACGCAAGCCTCGCCCTCGACCCGGCCGATGCCATACTGCTCGTCGACGAAGCGCATAACTGCGGTGATGCGGTCACGGCCGCCCAGAGCGTGGATCTGGACCAGGACACGCTCACCCTTGCCGGTACCGAACTCTCCGGGCTACGCCGCGCGAAGGCGGGAGTCGAGGCCCTCCAGCAGGTGATCCCGCGCATCTCGGGGTTCATGGAAGGACTGCAGAACTCCTTTGAGACCGAGGACTGGTTCGACCCGGCAATCTTTGACAGGATGGTAGTGAAGGGATCGCTTTACCATTCAATGGCAGGGATCGTGGACGACCTGGAGGAGATATCGGGAAAGTTGCGGGAGAAGAATATCAAGGCCGGGGAGTTCCGGGAGACTGCGCTCGAGCGCCTCACCCGGTTCCTTCAAAAGATTGCCGCATCCTCGAAAGATCCTGCCTCGCTCACCCTGTTCAGAAAGGAGGACGGTCTCGTCTCCCTTGAGGTTCGGAGCATAGACCCGGGGCCTCCGCTCCAGGAGATCGCACGTTCCCACCACGCATGCCTGCTCATCTCCGGGACGCTCTCCCCTGTCGAGGCATACGCCAGGTTTTACTTCGGCGACCTCCCTGCAAGGACTCTCTCCCTTCCGAATGCCTTCCCGAAAGAGAATCGCCTTGTCGTGTGTGCCAGCGACATCACCACCGCCTTCTCCATGCGGCAGAACGAGAAGAACCTCCAGCTGATACGCGCATACATCGAGGCATTCTCCCGCCTGGACGGAAACCTCGCCGTCTACTTCCCATCGTACCAGATCCTGGAGGGATTCTCAAAGGATTTGACAACGGCAGGCAGGAAAAAGAAAAAAATCTTCGTGGAGCCCAGGGACGCAAAAGATGCAGAAGAATCCCTACGCGAGTTCCTCTCTCTCCCTGGTTCCGGGAGATCCGGGCTTCTCCTCGCTGTCTGCGGGGGGAAGTGGAGCGAAGGCCTCGATTACCG
>DUGV01000074.1 GCA_013331225.1 Methanolinea sp. | reverse complement strand
GAAAGCCATCAACAGGGCTGCGGACCTCCTCGACCAGGTGCGCCTCTCCCACCGCATGATGCACATCGCCCGCGACCTGTCGGGAGGGGAGAAACAGCGGGTGGTGCTCGCCCGCCAGCTTGCAAAAGAGCCCTTCCTCCTCTTTGCGGACGAACCGACCGGCACGCTCGACCCCGAAACCGCCCACCTTGTCCATTCCATGCTGATCGAGGCGGCCGAGACGAACCACATGGGCATGGTCGTCACCTCCCACTTCTCCCAGGTGATCAACGAGGTTGCCGACAGGGCTATGCTCCTTGCAGAGGGAAAGATCGCCGCACTCGGGTCCCCCGAAGAGGTGATCCGTACCTTCATGGCTGACCTGTCCGATACCGAGGAGTTCGAGGTCCCCTCCTTTGGAGGAGAGATCATGATCGCACGGGATGTCTTCAAGCGCTATATCTCAGTGGACAGGGGAGTCGTACGGGCGGTCAACGGTGTCACGTTCGAGGTAAAAGAGAAGGAGATATTCGGGATCATCGGGAAGAGCGGAGCAGGAAAGACCACCCTCTCACGGATCATCTCCGGGATTATCGAGCCGACAACCGGCGAGATGATCATCCGTATCGGTGACGATTCGGTCGATATGACAAAGCCCGGGATCGAGAACAGGGGGAGGGCAAAGGGCTATATCGGTCTCCTTCACCAGGAGTACGACCTTTATCCCCACCGCACGGTGCTTGACAACCTCACGGATGCCATAGGTCTCGAATTCCCCAAGGAACTGGCAATGAGGAAGGCCATCATCACCCTCAAGATGGCAGGGTTCAACGAGACAAAGAGCAGGGAGATCCTGGACCGCCTCCCCGGGCAGCTCTCGGAAGGTGAGCGGCACCGGGTGGCACTCGCACAGGTGCTGATCCGTGAGCNNACGAGCCGACCGGGACGATGGACCCCCTCACCAAGATCGACGTCAAACACTCCATCATGCACGCCCGCGACGAGATGGACGAGACGTTCATCGTCGTCTCCCATGACATGGACTTTGTGCGGGACATCTGCGACCGCCTTGCATTGATGAGGGGAGGAAAGATCGTGCAGATCGGACAGACCGCCGAGGTCCTCGCGAGCCTTACTGAAGAAGAGCGAGAGGTCATGGGCAAGGCTGTCACCTCCTGAAGGGACAGGCATGATCAAAATCCTGCTCGACGGAGAGAGGCTGGAGACCGGGGATGGAGCAAGGTTAAGAGACCTGCTGCCGGACCATGACAATGCGTGCTGCGTCGGGATCATCCGCCCGGGCGCCCGCGAATCCGCCACGACCGGGAGCATGCGGCTCGATACCTCTGCAGGCGAGGTGGTCGTCGAGCTGAACCCTGCGGGGCNNGCCTGCAATTTCCCCTCTCCCTGCACTGGCAGGACAGGTACGCCGCCGCGTTCGGCCCGTTTCATTCGTCGTTCACCCCGGCCAGGACCGCGTCGCTGTACGAGAGGGGGGACGTGGTCCTCGGCTGCGGAGGGTATGACCCTCACAGGTCCTACCTCATCTTCTGCCGGAGCCGCCATACTTCGGACCACGGTGCCGCGGCAGGGGGAGGCGTGATCGGAAAGGTGGTCAGCGGGCGGGGCGTCCTTGACCGGTGGAGCACGGGCGACCTCGTCAACACGGCATCTCCCGTCCTCAACTGGGCCGACACCAGCCGGTCTTTCACCACCACGGACCCGGACACCGTCCTCGAGGACGGCATGGAAGTGATCTCGCATCTGCGGATCACGTCGTTTGGATACAGCGGCAGTGAAGTGACTTCCACGGCCGCAGCCGAAAGCATCGAGCACTTCCTCCTCGCACTCGAAGATGCACATTTCGTGGTAGGACGGTCGTCAAGCACCCATATCAGGGATGACAGGAAAGCGGGGACCGAGGTAGCCTACCAGGTGAAGCAGCCTCGTCGCGAGGGAGCGGTCAGCGTGAGGACGGCGGGGAGGTCCGGGGGTTCGGTATACATATATATCCAGGACCTGCCCGGGACCCCCCAGCATACCGTGGTAGGGCAGGTCACGCACGGGCTCGAACTGGCAAGACTTGCCCGGGACGGCGACGTGCTCTCCGCCAGGGTCGTGCCCTCCCGCTTTGATCTCATCGGGCTTCCTCTCGAGCACGCAATTGACACCGCTGAACAGAGGGGCATCCGGATCCTGGGGGAACTGGAAGGCCGCGACCTCGTTGTCGTCGGGCAGGAGCCTGCCACGACGATCGAGAGCCTTGCGGCAGGTGCCGTGGAACTTTCGGTGGTGCCGCTCGAGAAGGTCATCGACATCACGCTCGACGATGATGCTGCCCCCGCGTCCTGCGACATCTTCAGGCACCTCACGGGACTTCACCTCCACGATGTGGGGAGGATCCCGTTCTTCTTCAATTTCGAGGACGTGTTCCTCTTCAAGCCGAAAATCCCGAGGGGTGTGAACATCATACCGGAAAATACCCCCACTGACCTGGTCCCCTCAGGGGCCCTTGCCATCACCAACGACTCGAGGAAAGGGTCGGGGCTTGTGGGAGTTCGCACCAGTGAGAACAGCGAGTTCGGACCGACTTCAGAGCCTTTCGAAGGGACGAACATCATCGGAAAGGTCCTTGACCTCGAAAAGCTTGCTGCGCTGCAGGAGAAAGAGATCGTATACATTAGGGAGAGACAACCATGACGGCCTACAAGCCCCGGTACGCAGGTTCCGTGACCAAGTATGTCTTCGTTGAGTCGCCGGAGATGACGCCCTCCGACCTCGCGATCAGGGCATACGAGATCTCGCAGGGGGTGATGATCAAGGAGACGTGTTTTGGACTCCAGGTCACAGGGAAAGAGGAGGATGTGGAACGAATCATCGCATCGCTCCGGGCACTCGACCCGACCCACATCTTTGTAAAAGACAGGGGGTTCCCCCCCGGGGACCCCAGGAGGTGCCGGGCCAACCTCGGAGGAGCCAGGCCGGGATACTTCGGCCACGAGTTCGAGATGGGATTGATCCAAAACATCTCCAGAGGCCTTGCGTCGCTCCCCTCACGGGCACGGGATGACCTCCCGCATCCCCCTGCCCCCTCGAAAGAACCGAGGCTCGATGCCTCCCGGTTGAAGAAGATCATAGAATCACAGGAGTCCTGACATGGCGAAGGTCTTTCTCTATCCCACC
>DUGV01000287.1:11491-11640 GCA_013331225.1 Methanolinea sp. | reverse complement strand
GGGCAAGATCTTCGGGCAGTGGATCCAGGGAGCATGCCTCTTTGTCTACGACGTCCGGGGCAAGTTCAAGGCAACCGAGCTTCTCCCGCTGATGGAGAAGTACGAGCTCACCACCTTCTGCGTCCCCCCGACCATCTACCGGATGCTGA
>DUGV01000287.1:0-11402 GCA_013331225.1 Methanolinea sp. | reverse complement strand
CAAGCCCGGCTCGATGGGCAGGCCCGCTCCCGGCTGGCACATCGAGCTCCACGACGAGGAGGGGAACCGCGTTCCGAAAGGCGAGGAAGGAAGGATCGCAGTGAAGCTCGACCCGCGACCCGTGGGCCTCTTCGTCGAGTACCTCAACAACCCCGAGGCAAACGCAGAGTCGTTCGTGAACGGGTTTTACTACACCGGCGACAAGGCCTACANNATCAAGAGTTCCGGCTACCGCATCGGCCCCTTTGAGGTGGAGTCTGCACTGCTCGAGCACCCGGCGGTCGCTGAGTCGGCGGTGGTCGGATCGCCCGATCTCATACGCGGGACCATCGTGAAGGCATTCGTGGTCTTAAAACCCGGGTTCGAACCCTCCGAGCGCCTGGTGAAGGACATCCAGACCCACGTGCGGAAGAACACTGCTCCCTACAAGTACCCAAGGGCGATCGAGTTCACACACGATCTCCCAAAGACACTCTCCGGAAAGATCAGGCGGGGCGAGCTTCGGGTACGGGAGCTTGAGAGGTTCAACAGCTCCCGGTAATTCCCATCTTTTTTGACCTCATTTTCTCCGGATAATCTTTCTCCCCTGCAAATTCCTGATTTTGAATGCCTGATGCGAGAAAAAAGAGCATCTTTTTGTCGGTTCTCGCACAACATATCAGTTCATATGGCTGCAGCGGAGCACAACATGCACAATTACCGGGAAGTCTATGATCACTTCTCCCTCAAGGTCCCTGAATACTACAACTTCGGGTTCGACCAGGTCGACCGTCTCGCCGCAAAGGACAGGAACCGGCTCGCGATGATCTGGGTCGACCAGGAGGGACACGAGAAGACGTTCACCTTCAGGCAGATGATGAACCTCTCCAACTCCGCGGCGAACATGCTCCTCAAGTACGGCATCAAGAAGGGCGACCGGGTGATTGTCATGCTGACGAGGGTCCCGGAGTGGTGGATATTCGCGCTCGCCTGCATCAAGCTCGGGGCGGTCTTCTGCCCCTGCCCCACGATGCTGACCGGAAAGGACCTGAAATACCGGATCAACGCGGCCAAGATCCGGATGGTAATCACGGACAACGAGAACGCAGCCAAAGTCGAGGAGATCTGCACCGAGTGCCCGAGCCTCCGCTCCCGCCTGGTGATCGACGCCGACCTCCCGGGCTGGATCAGCTACCGCGAGGAGCAGGAGTACCCTGCGCCCGTCTCCCGCAGGTTCGTCACCATGAGCGGGATGGAGAAGACCCGATCGAGCGACCCGCTTGTCATTTACTTCACCTCCGGGACGACGGGGGAGCCCAAGATGGTCGTCCACAACCACGCCCTGCCGCTCGGCCACGTCACGACCGGGAAGTTCTGGCTCGACCTCCGGGAGAACGACCTCCACTTTACCCTCGCCGACACCGGGTGGGCCAAGTCCTCTTGGGGCAAGTTCTTCGGGCCCTGGACGCAGGGGGCATGCATCCTCGTGTACGACATCCGGGGGAGGTTCAAGGCGACCGAGCTCCTGCCGATCCTCGAAAAGTACGAGGTCACGGTCTTCTGTGCCCCGCCGACCGTGTATCGCATGCTGATCCTCGCCGACCTGAAGAAGTACGACTTAAAAGAGCTCCGCCACTGCGTGAGTGCCGGCGAGCCCCTCAACCCAGAGGTCATACGGGTCTGGAAGGAAGGGACAGGTCTCACCATCTACGAGGGCTACGGCCAGACTGAGCTCGTGCTCGTCATCGGGACCTTTCCCTGCATGGAGGCGCGACCCGGGTCGATGGGAAAGCCCGCACCCGGGTGGCATATCGAGCTCCAGGACGACGAGGAAAAGCCGGTCCCTGCAGGCGAGGTGGGGAGGATCGCGATCAGGGTGAAGCCAAAGCCGGTCGGTCTCTTCGACGGCTACCTGTATGACCCCGAGGCAAACGAGCATGCGTTCATCGGCGATTACTATTACACCGGCGACAAGGCCTACGTGGACGAAGACGGGTATTACTGGTTCGTTGGTCGTGATGACGACGTGATCAAGAGTTCCGGCTACCGCATCGGCCCCTTCGAGGTTGAGTCCGCGCTGCTTGAACATCCGGCGGTAAAAGAAGCCGCAGTGGTGGGATCCCCGGACGTGATCAGGGGGATGATCGTGAAGGCCTTCATTGTCTTAAAAGAGGGCTTCCAGCCGAGCGAGCAGCTCGTAAAGGACATCCAGAAGTTTGTGAAGAAGACCACCGCACCCTACAAGTACCCGAGGGCGATCGAGTTCGTCGATGACCTGCCTAAGACAATCTCGGGGAAGATCCGTCGAAATGTGCTCAGGGAGAAGGAGATGCAGTCAGGATCCCCCGGCGGGAACCTGTGAGCGGAGCAAAGCCGGGTTCTCCTTCCCATTTTTCCACCATTGAATCCACATCTTTATTTTCCCCGACGACTTACCAGTAGGAGGAGCGAGGGTAGCCAAGCCAGGTCAAAGGCGCTAGATTCAGGGTCTAGTCTCGCAGGAGTTCTTGGGTTCAAATCCCATCCCTCGCATTCCTTTTTTTTGAAGAAATGCTCTCCTTTAAAACATCATACCATTCTCCAGTACGATGATAAGGCAGGGAACACGTTGGGAGAGAGTGTCTGCAGTGCATCAACCGAAATGATGCGAGTGATGCACGGATTCCGGAAGATCCCGCCGTAATCAACGGAGACCATGTTGATTTTGCCCTATCGATCATACAGAATGAAGATAAACTACCCCTGATAATCATCTCATCATGAAGCGGCTGGAGACACTGGCCGTCATCGCCCATGACATGGGGATCATCTTCAAGTTCCTTGGAGTGATCACTCTCGTTCCCTTCGTTGTGCTATTTATATTTGAAGAATGGGAGATGGTGGTGCCGCTGGCCTCCGTTCCGCTGACATTTTTGCTCCTCGGTCTTCTCATATCCCGCATTCCAAGAAGGGAGTATGTTCCGCAGATCTCGGTCGCCCTTGCTGCAGTGGCACTCATCTGGCTTGCCATTGCAGTAGTGGGCGCTCTCCCGTTTGTGATCGGTGTCCACATGAGCTGGACGGACAGCATCTTCGAGGCCATGTCGGGGTGGACAGGAACCGGGTTCACGGTGATCGGGACACTCGACTCCACCCCAAAGACCCTCCTCTTCTGGCGCTCGTTCATGCAATGGGTCGGCGGGGTTGGGGTGATCGCGTTTGGCATCGCCATGCTCTCCAGGTCAAGCCTCATGCAGCACCAGCTCTACCGGTCCGAGGGGCGGTCCGAGGAGCTGATGCCGAGCGTGGTCTCCACGGGAAGGCGGATGTGGGTGATCTACCTCTTCCTCACGGTTGTCTTCACTGGCATGGTGATGCTCTCGGGGGTCCCCCTCTGGGACGCCCTCAACCTGACGATGGTCAGCATTGCCACCGGCGGATTTTCACTCCATGATGCCGGGATGGCATACTATCACAACGTGGTCCTCGAGGGACTTCTCATCCCGGTCATGATCGCGGGTGCGTTGCCGTTCAAGCTGTATTTCCTCATGTACAGGGGGAAGCTAAGGCCGTTTTTCCGGGACAGGGTCGTCCACCTTATCCTGGCACTCGCGCTCGTGGGATCGGCCGTGGTCACTCTCGATCTCCATATCTTCAATAATTTCCCCCTTGAGACCGCGGTCCGGCAGGGCTTCTTCTGCACGATATCCGGGTTGACCTGTACCGGTCTCCAGAACTCGGACCTTCACTGGGTCGCAGGACCCCTCATCGTCATCACAATTCTGATGATGATCGGCGGGGCGGCCGGGAGCACTTCCGGGGGCATCAAGGCCAACCGGGTCATCCTTGGGTACGAAGGCCTCGTGTGGTGGTTCCGGCGCTTCTTTGCGAGGGGAAAGGAGATGGTCCCGTTCCGGCATGAAGGAAAAGTCATCCCCACGCGTATCTCGGAGGTCGAACTCTCCAAGAACATGCTGATCATCGTCCTCTATGTCCTGATCATCTTCGTGGCTACTGTCATCGGCCTCCACCTGGCGGCAACCGATTTCAAGGTCCACGAGGTGGTGTTCGAGGAGGTCTCCACGATGAGCAACGTGGGGCTCGGCCTCGGATACCTAGTCCCCACAAGCCCGCTCTCGACCAAGTGGATATTCATATTCCTGATGTGGATTGGAAGACTGGAGATCATCCCTGTCCTTATCCTTGCCATGGGACTCGTCAGGGGATTCGAAGCCAGGGTGAAGGGGAGCAGGAAATGAGCGGTTTTTATAAAAAAAATCCTTTCTTTGCAGGTTCGTGGCTGCAGGATCTCGGGGGGAACAAGGGAATGACCAGATTTTTTTTAAGGGGGATTCCGGAGCGATCAGTGCCGGTTCTCCTCACTCCAGAGAGAGGCATGGACCTTCAGACCACTTTTCCCTTCCAGAACCCGACGATCGCGGTGATGATGAGGAGAACGCCAATGGCGATAGATAAGTAGTCCATCATCCCTGGGACGGCCATGACCTGCATGATGCCTGTGATGAGCAGGAAAAAGCCTACCACCACGAGGAGGATGTTGATGATCTTCGGATCCATGGTACTCTCTCAATAAGTTGGTATAAAAATAATTCCACTCCTTTTGGCGGGGGAATTTGGAAAAAAAGGAGTGATCCTTACCTTCTCCTCGCAACGAACAGGATACCCAGGATCGCAAGCGCGCCGACCAACACGACCGGTGAGAGAGGCGACCTGGTGGGGGCCGTGGTGGGGACCGGCGCAAGCAGCCCCATGACGGGGGTCGTCTGCCCGGCCGCGATCTGGACGGTATACTGCGCATCTGAATAGCCCTGCATCCTGAACGTGACCACGTGTGAGCCTGTCGTGACCTCCTGGATGGTGAGCGGGGTAAATCCCTTGTACACGTTGTCGAGGTAGACGTCAGCCCCGGAGGGAGATGACTGCGCCGTGATTTCGCCCGTGGTGGAGGGCACGGACCCCTGGGTGAGCGAGACCGAGACCGTTGAGGTCCTTCCCGCAGACACCGCAACCGTGGTGGTGTAGTCCTGGTACCCGCCCTTCATCAGCGCAACAGTATGGGTACCGGGCGAGACCCCCGTGATGTCGAACGGGTTGCCCTGGAGGGTCTTTCCGCGGTAGTTCCCGTCGAGGAAGATGGCAGCGCCATCGGGTACAGAGCTGACAAGGATGTCACCGGTAGTGGGCTGGTACACCGGGGTCAGTGAGGCAGATACATAGGCCTCGCTCCCGGTTGTGATATCCACGTTGCGGGTATAGTCCTGGTACCCCGAGAGGTGAAGGCGGACGGCATGCCTGCCGGAACTCAGGGAACCAACAGTAAGCGGCGTATAGCCCCGGTAGATCTCGTCCACGTAGACCTCTGCCCCTGATGGCGATGACGTGACCCGGAGGGATCCCGTGGTCTGCATGGGAGAGAGCGATGCGCTCACACTGGAGACTCCTCCCGCACCGACGCTCACAGAGGTGCTGTAGGGGAAGTATCCTGCCTTGGAGATCTCGACCGTGTGGTATCCCGGCGTCACGAGCCTGAATGTCCCGGGAGTTGTCACTGTCATGCCCCCGTCGAGCCTCGCGATGGCGCCGGAAGGCGATGAGCTCACCTCGATGGTCCCGGTCTGGACCACGGGCTGGAGATCTGCGTTCACGTAGATGGTCTGGCCCGGGGGCGGGTTCTGGTTGTAGGTCCTTGTCCAGGTATTGTACCCGTACTTGCTGATGGAAATGGAGTGAGAAGGAGAGCCGGTCGCGTACACATCGGTGACCACCGGGGTCTCCCCGAGGAATTTCCCGTCGAAGATGACATCGGCTCCGCTGGGGACTGAGCTGATGGAGAAGTACCCCACATCTCCGCCGATCTGCTCGCGGTACGCCATCCCTTCTGCGGGGGTGGAGGTTGTATCAATGTTCACGTTGTCGACGGGAGTGTCTTCTCCACCGACGCACCCGATGCCTACCGCGATAAAGCAGAGTACGCAGAGAATGATTGCGATCGATCTCATCTTATTTTCCTCTCTTATCTTCTGTGATGAGTCTTCGAAGCCTCTCCTGATTAATTCTTCTCTCCCCTGGGAGAAATGGGAAAATTACGGGGCAAATACCTTCTTCCCGATAGGAAGACTGTCTGAAGCAGTCCGGAGTGCCTCTCCCCGGAACACCTCCCCAAATAAGAAGAAAGGGCATTCTTCCCTGTTCGTGAACTTGACGAAGAGGAGAAATGGGGGCCAAGTATCATCTCGTTCCGGCACCAACACCCAGGTGAAAGACGTCCCATGCAAGCCCGCTGCGATCTTGTCCTCACAAATGTCCTCCAACCCGGCGGAAGAGTGGCAGACCTCTCGCTCTCGGGAGGAATGGTCTGCCACGTGGGAGCCGGGTGTACAGCCCACGAGACGATCGATTGCCGCGGGATGACGGTCCTCCCCGGTGCGGTCGACATGCATGTCCACATGAGAGGCAGGGACCAGGGATACAAGGAGGACTGGGCAAGCGGGAGCATGAGTGCGCTCGCAGGAGGAGTCACGGTCGTCGTGGACCAGCCGAACACAATCCCCCCCCTTACCACCCCCCTGTCGTTTTCGCAGAGGGTGGCCGAAGCACTGAAAGCCTCCAGGTGCCACTTCGCCATCAATGCGGGGTATGTCCCGGGATGCGATCTCCCAGCCCTGTGGAGAGAGGGGGCGATGGCCTTTGGAGAGCTCTTTGCCGCCGCTTCGAGTTATGCCGAGGGACTAACACCCGGCGACCTTGGGAGGGCGCTCGGAGTCGTTGCCGCACTGGGGGGACTCTGTACCATTCACGCCGAGGAGGTTTCGGCCGGGCTGGACAGCGACCTCCGCTCACACCACGCGCTCCGCACTCCGGAGGGGGAGGCCAGGGCAGTCCGGCGTGTCATGGACCTGAACACGAGCGGATGCAGGCTCCACTTCTGCCATATGAGCTGCCCTGGATCGATCCGGAACGCCTGCAATTCCACCGTGGAGGCAACGCCCCACCACCTGTTCCTCTCGCTCGAGGACTTCTCATCGCTCGATGCAAGTGGGAAGGTGAACCCGCCCCTCCGCCCGGTTCCGGTCCGGATGGAACTCCTCTCCGCCTGGGACAGGATAGACGTGCTGGCATCGGATCATGCCCCCCACACCGTGCCAGAGAAAGCGCAGCCTTTCGAACGCGCGCCTTCGGGAATCCCGGGCGTGGAGACCATGGTGCCCCTGGCACTGGCCTATTGCCGGGCAAAGCAGATCCCCCTCTCCTCGCTGATTGAGAAGACCTCCTGGAAACCGTGCGAGATCCTGGGAATCAAAAGAGCTGGTTTCCAGGTGGGCGACAGGGCGGACTTTGCGATCTACCCTCCCGGCGACGTGGCGATTGAGGCAGAGATGCTCCACAGCAAGGCAGGCTGGACCCCGTTCGAGGGGAAGAGGGCGGTCTTTCCAGGAACCGTGATCATGGACGGGGAGGCGGTCTTCCGGGATGGAACCTTTTTCCCGGGCCACCCCTCATGGTTCCCGGGGAAAGGCTTTATGGGAACAAAACTCCCCAGGAATAGTGCCGACACAGCACAGCCATAGGTCCCCGGGTGATCGATTGGCNNGCGACAGGCACCGCCCGGCAATGGGTATAAACAGGGGAGGGACGGGGTCAGCCCACCAGTGATCCGCAGTTGTTAATGCCGGGCGACACCTCCTTTCTTATACGTGGAAGAGCTATGCGATGCCCTGACCGCGAGCCGGGATGGGACTGTCATCTCCCTTGAAGTATCTGCCGGTTCAAAGACCGAGAGGTTTCCTGCCGGATACAATCCATGGAGGAAGAGCATCGGCTGCCTGGTGCGTGCGCCTGCCGTGGAAGGGAAGGCCAATGCAGCGGTCATCAGGCTCCTCGCGTCGTTCTTTTCCCTGCCTCAAGAGAAGGTCCAGATCCTCTCGGGAGCCACATCCTCCCAGAAAAGGATACTCCTTGCGGGTATGCACCCTGACCAGGTACAGAAAATCCTGGAAAGTGCTCCCAGCCGCGGGAGGTGATCTCATGGCACCGCAATCCCCTGTACTTGGGTCCTGGTGCAGGTTTCGCAAAAATATATTCATATATTATAATATCTAACTTATATTTGTCACATGACAGGTGCGGCAATTCAGCAAGGCATTGGTTGGGTGACAGATTACGATTCACGGAGTGGGGTGTATGTNNTTGAAGCAGAGGGGGTGGTCGAGAAACCTGACGTAGTGGGGGCCGTATTCGGCCAGACTGAAGGGTTGCTCGGCGAAGACCTTGACCTGCGGGACTTACAGAGGACGGGTCGCCTGGGAAGGATAGACGTCCAGGTGACAAGCAAGAAAGGCGAGACCAAGGGGGAGATCTACATTGCGTCATCCCTCGACCGGGCAGAGACGGCCATACTTGCCGCATCGTTTGAGACCATCGACCGCGTGGGTCCCTGTGTTGCGAGGGTGCGCGTGGAATCGATAGAGGATATCCGGGTCACAAAGCGCAGGCAGGTCATTTCGAGAGCAAGAGAGCTCCTGATGGACGCGTTCGAGGAGGGGACCATCGACAGCAATGTTCTGATCGACGAAGTCAGGGAGAGCATGAGAATGGAGAAGATCTCTACATTCGGGGAGGACAAGGTCCCTGCCGGCCCCAATGTCGCTGATTCTGATGCCATCATCGTGGTCGAGGGAAGGGCGGATGTCCTCAACCTGCTCCGTTTTGGCATCAAGAACGCGGTGGCCGTTGAGGGCACCCGTATCTCCAGGACGATCGTCGACCTCTGCGAGAAGAAGACCGCGACCGCATTTTTTGACGGGGATCGGGGTGGAGATCTCATCCTCCGCGAACTCATGCAGGTTGCGGAGATCGATTACGTGGCATACTCGCCGCGTGGAAAGAGCGTGGAGGACCTTGGCCGAAAAGAGATTGTCAAGGCGCTTCGGAACAAGATCCCGGCAGATTATGTCCGGGAGGAGCTTTCCGGGGGCGAAGAGGGCGAGGCTTCCGATCTCTCCACCACCTCCCTTCCGCATGAGAATGGCTCCAGGAAGAGCAGGGAGAGCGATCTCTCGCAGAAAAAGCGGGAGAACGGTAAGCGATCCGAACCTCCCGCATCACCCGCCCCGCGTACCCTCACCGATCATCTCGAAGCCATGAAAGGGTCCAGAAGTGCACGGTTCCTCTCAAGGGACTTTACCATCCTCCGTGATGTCTCGCTCCAGGAGGTGGAACGAGCCCTCGAAGAGATGAATGGTGATGCCACCGGGCTTTTACTTGACGGGGAAGTCAACCAGAGACTCCTGGATACCGTCGCCGGGAAGGGTCTTGAGTATATCGCGGCAAAGGAGTATAAAGGCATTATAAAGCGTCCGCTTTCGATAAAAATCCTTAAAATCGCTTAATTTTTTTTCAGGGGTTACCTATTTATCCCCAGTGCAACAATCATCTTCTGGAGGTGAGAGGATGCACAAAGAGGAATTGATCACACTGCACCAGATGCTCTATGAGATCAAGGACTATTTTGAGTCCACGAATTCAGATCTCAAGTTCAACCAGTACTATTCTCTTAAAATCAACCCCTCGCAACTTCATAAAAGCAAGATGGAGCATAAATACGCCATCTTTATCCTGGGTAACGAGCTTGCAAACGCCATGAAGGACGTGGAGTTCTCCGCGTCGGGACGTATATCGGCCAGGATGAAAGAGCTTGCCGTGAAGACATTAAAAGAGATGGAATATATCCAATAAGCACCCTGTTTTCTTCGTCCTTCGCATTCATCCTTTCAGGAGTCTTTCCTGCGAGAGCAGATACCCCGCCAGGAGCCCAGGTATGTTCACTCCCATGCAGTGCCAGTTGGGGGTCCCGTTCACCTCGAGTACACAGTAATCGTCACCGGACGGGAGGAGGTCGACACCCCCATAGTCCACCCCTACGGCTCTCGCAGCTGCCCCTGCAAGTTCACCCATCCGGTCATCAATCCCGACTGGCTTTCCTGTCCCGCCCTGATGAATGTTATGAGTCAGGGAATCAGAGATCCGGGAGATGGCTCCCACTGCCTTGCCGTCGATGACAAATACGCGGAAGTCCCTGTCATTCGGCACGTATTCCTGGAGGTAATAGGGTGGAGCTCCGAGCTGCTCCGGAGAATCTACAAGGGAGATCCCATTTCCATCGAACCCGTACACGGGCTTTGTGACCATCTTCCCGAACCGGGCGATGAGGTCTGCAGCCGTCTCCCCTGAAGAAGTGAAGAAAGTCCGGGGTGTCGGGATGCCGTTCTTGACGAGGAGGGTGCTGGTGAGGACCTTGCTTGCGCAGGTGAAGATTGCGAGCGGCGTGTTGACCACCCTGTTGGTGACCGAGAGGGCATGGCAGACCTCGAACTGGTGCTCGTCCTGCCGGAGTCCGCAGATCCAGATAAGGGCACCCGAGAGTGGACTGCTGAACGGGTCGACCCGGTCAAGGTCAAGGAAGGAATAACGGCCTCCCTGCCTGGTGATCTCTTTTACCACCATGGAGGTAGAGTCGTCACCGGGGGTATCGGTAGGCTTTCGTACGATATGGATCATGGTATGATGCCCCTTGTACGGTGATCCCGTTGGAGTCTGGAGGGTATAAGTGTGACTTATACTCACTGGAATTGAGCCGTACAATCGAGTCTGGCAGGGCATCCATGCCATCACATTATTCTTTCCTGGCACCGTACCAGCAAGCATGCGCTATTATCCGGACCCCGGGAGAGACATCGATCTCCTGAAGATAAACAGGGCCGTTGAAGAGTCGTTTGCAGAGCATGCCCGTGGAAAAGTGCAGATGCCGCCAAAAGTGTACGTAACCCTTCCCCATGGTGATTTCCGGACAATGCCTGCCTATATTCCCTCTCTTGACATCGCCGGCGTAAAGGTCGTGAATGTCCACCCCGGCAACCCGTCGAGGGGTCTTCCCACAGTGATGGCGCTCACGGTCATCCTTGACGTGGAGACAGGACACCCGCGTGCCGTCCTGAACGCAACGGAGTTGACCGACTTGAGGACTGGGGCATCGGGTGCGGTGGCGGCAGCGCATCTTTCCCCCCGCAGGTCTGTCGGCCTCGGGCTGGTGGGCTCCGGCCGCCAGGCAAAATCGCAGGTGCGGGCCATCGAGAAAGAGCTCGATATCCACGAGGTCCTGGTCTGGAGCAGGAGCGAGAAGAATGCCATCCAGCTGTGCTCGGAGTTCGGCCACCTTGATTGCAGGAGCGCAAGCCTTGAAAGGGTTTGCGGGTGCGACCTTCTGGTCACCACGACCCCTTCGAGGGAACCCCTGGTCCAGGATGATTGGGTCATGGAAGGGACGCATATCAATGCCATTGGAGCGGATGCCCCCGGGAAGGAGGAACTGGACCCGGCTATTCTCATGCGGGCAAGAGTTTTTGTTGACGATCCCGTGCAGGCGG
>DUGV01000107.1 GCA_013331225.1 Methanolinea sp. | reverse complement strand
CACGGTCAAGAAACGGTATATCAGGAAAGACGGACGGCTCATCGACGTGGAGGTCTCTTCTCTCCCTGTCAGGAAAGAGAACGGGGAATTGGACTATTTTGTGGCCCTCATACACGATATCTCTCCATTGATGCAGGCGAAAGAGGAGCTCGAGGCCTCCAATAACCAGATGGCGGCAACGCTCGAGGAGCTCCGGGCCACCCAGGACTCGATGAACGACTACTGCCGGCGCCTCGAGCAGGAAGAGGCAGCGCTTCGCCGCAGCGAGGAGAAGTTCAGGACGATGGTGGAGACGGCGCCAAGCATGCTCATCATCACCGATCTTTCGGGCAGAATCACGTATGCAAGCCCGAACGTCCGCGATTTCACGGGGTACCTGCCCGAAGAATTCGAAGGACAGGCGCTCTCGCTCGTCCACCCCGAAGACAGGGAACGGGTAAAGGACGATATCTCCACCGCCTTCAGGGAACTCAGGGGGGTACGGAACCTGGAGTTCCGTTCGCAGAAGAAAGGAGGTGAAGTGTGGTATGCCTCAAGTTCTCTCGAACCGCTCCGCGATCCGCAGGGGGCAATTCAGGGGTTCCTGATACAGACGATAGATATCACCTCGCGGAAAAAGGCGGAGGAGGCCCTCCTGAAGAGCGAGGAGAAATACCGCGAGCTCGTGGAGAGCATCAATGACATCGTCTTCTCGCTCGATTCGGATGGAGTTGTGACTTATGCGAGCCCGGCTGTGGTCCGTATCCTCGGGTACCTGCCGGAGGAGGTGACGGGTCACCGGTTCACTGAATACCTGCACCCCTCAGATATCCAGGAAGTCATGGAAGGACTTGCCCTGCTGCAAAAGGAGCGTAATTCAAAGCCATTTTCTGTAGAATGGCTGGTGAAGACAAAGGTGGGCGACGAGCGATGGGTCAGGATATCCCTTCGCACCCTGTGGGATGGGGAGCGATATTCTGGTTGCACCGGCACTATCACGGATATCAACGAGCAGAGGAGGGCGGGCGAAGAACTCCGTGAGCGCGAGGCGCTCCTCCAGGGCATCTTCCGGGCGGCTCCCGTGGGCATCGGCATCGTGCAGGACCGTGTCCTCTCCTGGGTCAATGCACAGGTTGCCAGGATGACCGGCTACTCTCCGGAAGAACTGGCGGGGAGAAGCGCCCGGATACTCTACGAGAGCGACGAGGAGTTCGTGAGGGTCGGCGAGGAGAAGTACCCCCCCATGTGGAAGACCGGGGTTGGGTCCGTCCAGAGCCGGTGGGTCAGGAAGGACGGCACTGTCTTTGACGTCCTTATCAGTTCCTCGCCCCTCAATCCCGTCGACCGACACTCGCCCATTGTGTTCACGGTCTCGGATATCACCGACCAGAAAAGAGCCGAGGCTGCGGCCCGCGCAATGGAACGAAAGTATCGGGAACTCGTGGACGATATTCCCGATATCCTCTACACTGCGGACCTTGAAGGGCATATCACCTTCATGAACCAGGCCGGGCTCGGGGCATTCGAGGTCACGGAGGAGGAGATGATTGGCCAGACGTTCGAACAGAACCTGCACCCCGAAGATATCCGCGCAGGGATTGCGATATTCCAGGGAATCCTCCAGACCGGGGAGCCTGTGATGAATTTTGAGTGCCGCTTCGTCGCCCGGAGGGGGGAGGGCCGTGTGTTCCCGGTGATCAACAATGTGAGCGTGATGAGGGACGAACACGGGCGTATCGTCGGCACCCGTGGAATCGCCCTTGATATCACGGAGAAGAAGAAGGCTGAGGACGAGTTGAGGGAGAGGGAAGAGCGGCTGCAAATGATCGCAAAGCAGGTCCCCGGATCTCTCTGGACCACCGATACCGACCTCGTATTCACTTCATCCTATGGTGCGGGGCTTGGCGACATGGGCCTTCTGACCAACCAGGTGGTGGGAATGAAGGTGGAGGCATTCNNGGTTTCTGCACACAGGAGAGCGCTCAATGGTGAATCGGTGAGTTATACCGCTTATTACCGGGACAGGGTCTATAAGGCCCATCTGGAGCCGCTCAAGGGCAATGACGGGCATATCATCGGGACCCTTGGAATCGCATTCGACATCACTGATCTCCAGAAAGCAGAGGAGGCACTGACAGAGAGCGAACACCTGCTCCGCACGTTCATCAACGCTATCCCTGAACCCGCATGCCTCATTGATGCCGAGGGCCGGATTATCCTTGCGAATGCGGCGTTCTGTTCTCGTTATTCGGTACCGGATACTGCGGTAGCGGGGATGAATGCCTACACCCTGGTCAACGGGGAGATGGGAGGAACAATGCAGGCTCGCGTGGGCGATGTCTTCTCCACGGGAAAGGAGATACGTTTCGAGATTGCCCAAAAAGATCGCGGCTCTCTTGCAAATGTCTATCCTGTGCGGGATTCGATTGGCAAGGTAACCCGCGCAGCGGTATTTTCCGTTGATATCACCGACCAGAAAAAGGCCCAGGAAGTTCTCTCTCTTCTCAACAAGAAGCTCTCACTCCTCTCCCGCATCACCCGCCACGATGCCCTCAACAGGATTGCCGTCCTGGCAAGCTACCTCGAACTGATGGAAGAGCAGACAGATGATCCCCTTCTCATCACGTACATCAGGAAGGAGAAGCGGGGTATCGAGGCGCTGCAG
>DUGV01000124.1 GCA_013331225.1 Methanolinea sp. | reverse complement strand
CAACGAGTTCTACACGAAGATCGGTGAGCGGTCAAGCGACATCTTCCTTGCCGAGAAGGACTTCTTCGAACGTTTCAAGGGCGTCCTCATTGGGGGGCCGAGCCCCACCAAGGAGGAATTCGAGGCCGGCCAGTACCTCCATCACGAGATCCAGAAGCGGATCACCGGACTCTTCGACGTGGCCTATACGAACGAGAGCGGCCTTGCAGAACTCGTGGATGCGGCAAAGGACGCCCTGAAGGGGATGGAGGTGATCAAGGAGAAGGAGTTCATGAACCGGTTCTTAAAAGAGCTTGTGAAGGAGAACGGCCTTGCTGCCTACGGGGAGGAGAGTGTCAGGAAAAACCTGGATGTCGGCTCTGTGGATATCCTTCTCCTCTCCGGCTCCCTCCGGAAGTCCAGGGTCAGCATCAGGTGCCAGGCATGCGGGCACGCTGACGAACGGACCATCCAGCTCGAGCCGGGGAAGACCGTCGAGGATATCCTGGCCAGCCAGACATGCCGGAAGTGCAACGGGCCCCTGGTTGTTGACCAGGAGGTCGATATCATCGAGGAACTGACCAGGCTCGCCGACCAGACCAGCACGAGGGTCGAGATCATCTCCGATGATTTCGAGGAGGGGTCGATCCTTTATACTGCCTTCGGGGGAATCGCGGCTATCCTCCGGTACCGGACGGGGTTCTGAACCATGCTGTCAACACTCTACCATACCATCGAGTATGCCCTCAAAGAGGCGACCGGCCAGGAGGAGGTGTTCCTGGTCGAGGGGGGAGAACACGCGGATCTCGCAAGCACCGTTGCATTCGGGCTCGCGAAGGTGAGGCGGAAAAACCCGGCCATGATCTCCCGGGAGCTGGCAGAGACACTTGCAGCGAGGGAGGACTTTGGGGATATCGCAGTCGAGGCCCTTGGACCCTACCTGAATTTCCATTTCAGCCGGGAGGTCATCGAGCGGGCACTCCAGGATGCCACGCGTCCCGGCTACGGTACACACCCGCGCAGGGAGGAGCGTGTGGTCCTCGAGCACACCAGCGCCAATCCAAACGGCCCCCTTCACGTCGGGCACATCAGGAACACGATCCTCGGCGACACCCTGGCCAGGTGTTTCCGGAAGGCGGGATATCCTCTCGAAGTCCAGTACTATGTCAATGACATGGGTCGCCAGATCGCCATCGTGGTGTGGGGCTTTTGCACCATTGCGGACACTTCCCTGGCCGGTGAGAAGGGCGACCACCATGTTGCCAGGATCTATATCGCGGCCAACAGGGCCCTCGAGGCGAGGCCCGAATGCGTCGCCGAGGTGGATCGCCTGATGCAGCAGGTCGAGAGGGGAGACCAGGCGACCGTCCTCCTCTTCAGGAAAGCTGTCACGGAGTGCCTTGAAGGGTTCAGGGTGACCCTTCAGCGGCTGGGCGCCAGGCACGACCGTTTCGTGTGGGAGAGCGACTTCATCCGAAACGGCGATACCGACCGAGTGCTGTCCAGGATATCGCACATGCCGGAGTGCCATGTTGATGGCAGGCTCTGGCTCGATCTCTCGGAATCCGGCTTCGAGAAGGAGTACGTGCTCCGGCGGAGCGACGGGACCTCCGTCTATGCTGCCCGGGACCTTGCCTACCATACATGGAAGGGCCGCAACTTTGATCGCGTGATCGATGTCCTGGGGGCCGACCACAAGCTGATCGGGGCGCAGCTGATCGCAACCCTCCGCCTCCTCGGCGAGAAGGGCCCTGAGATCGTCCACTTCGAATTCGTCTCTCTCCCGGAAGGCTCCATGAGTACCCGGGCAGGAAAGTTTGTCTCAGCAGACGAGCTTCTCGAAGAGGTGGAACGGCGAGCGAGGGAGGAGGTGACCGTCCGGAGGCCGGAGCTTCCGGAGACTGAGCGCCTGGCGATCGCCCGCTCGGTGGCCCTCGCCGCTATCCGGTACGACATTGCCAGGATATCCCCCGAGAAGAGCACGGTCTTTGACTGGAACGAGGCGCTTGACTTCGAACGCCAGAGCGGGCCCTACATCCAGTATGCCCACGCGCGTGCCTCCAGCATTCTCGAGAAAGCCGGGGAGTTCGAGGAGTGCGTCGCGCTCGAGAACGAGCACGAGATGGCACTCGCCCGGCATATCATCCGGTTCCCGATGGTCATCGAGAGCGTCGTCCGCGAGCTGAAACCGCACCTCCTGGCAGCGTATGCAAGAGAGCTCGCGGACCTCTTCAATGCCTTTTACCACTTCGAGCCGGTGCTGAAAAGCGAGGGCATCACCCGGCGCTCCCGCCTGACCCTGGTGAAGGCGACTCAGAATACCCTTGCAGAGGCGCTGCAGACACTTGGCATCGATGCACTCAGGACCATGTGATGCCCTGCGCCGCCAGGGGTACCAGTTCTTCTCCCCTGATTCTTCTGCCGCCCTGAAGCCCTGTCTCTGGTGCAAGAGGGCGCTTCGCGGGGGCGACATGTGTTACAAGCACCAGTTCTACGGGATCGCGAGTCACCGCTGCGTCCAGATGACCCCCACCCTCCGGTGCAACCANNGGTGCCTCTTCTGCTGGAGATCGTTCGAGCACGAATATCCCGGGGAGCGGGATCTTTCGCCCGGCGAAATCCTCTCGATGGTAAAGCCCCTCCAGAAGAAGGCGCTCTCGGGATACAAGCCCTCGCCGTATGTCACCCCGGAACGGTTCGCCGAGGCCCTCGATCCAAAGCACGTCGCGATATCGCTCTCGGGGGAGCCT
>DUGV01000150.1 GCA_013331225.1 Methanolinea sp. | reverse complement strand
GCGGCGGAGACCCGAGCTGCTACCCATGCTTCACTGACCTTGTCGAGCTCCTCTCCAGTATGGAGGCGCCGCTGCATATCGGGTATACGAGCGGGAAGGGATTCGATGATCCCGGGATCGGAAGGTTCCTCGTCGATTCAGGCCTCTCCGAGGTCTCGTTCACCATCTTTTCATCAAGCCCGAGGCTCCGGAAACGCTACATGCATGACCCGACCCCGGATGTCTCGTTAAAGATCCTCGAGACGCTCTGCGGCAGTATCGACGTCTACGGCGCAGCAGTCGNNCCACGCCCGGGGCTTCGCTCGCGGTGCTCGAGACCCTCTGCGGGGAGATCGACGTCTACGCCGCCTGTGTGGTCCTGCCGGGCATCAACGACGGCCCTATCCTCGAGGAGACCTGCGAATGGCTCGAGGAGAGGGGTGCAAAGGGGATCATCCTGATGCGGTTTGCGAACCGGGCGGACCAGGGCCTGGTGCTCGGAAACGCCCCTGTCATCCGCGGGCAGAAGGTGCAGGGGGTGGAGGAGTTCCGGGACATGGTCACTGACCTCTCGGCCCGGTTCCGCATCAAGGTGAGCGGCACCCCCCTCTGGGACCCTGAGATCGGCTCCCCCTTTGCACTCGCCCGCGAGCCCGACCTCCTGAAGAAACTCCCTAAACTCGAACGCAAAGCGAGCATAATCACAGGGAGGATCGCCGCACCGTTCATCAGGGAGATCCTCTCCTCGCGGGGGAAGGGCGCAAGGGTGGTGCCGGTCGAAAAAGACATTGCCTGCCTGATCACCATCGGCGACCTCGCAAACCTCGATCCCGCCACGCTCGAATCCCTGGTGATCATCCCCGGGAGGGCGTTTGTCTACGACCGCGAGGCAGAAGAAGTGCTCTCCAGGGACAACATCGCCCGGACCGTGATGCGGGGGCCCGACACCCTCACCGCGGACGCCGAGACGAGCATGGGGATGACCCGGAACGAGGTGCTGGCGCTCGAGATGGACGCGTTTCGGGACCTCATCCTCCAGGTCAACCGCTACGGAAGCACGTGACCGCCCTGTCCGTCCACGATAGCATTAATATTCCCCCGCCCAAATGGATTGAAGCACTCTTGGATAGTGCTGGCAGATGTAAGTCCGACGTGCGGCAACGCACGGGCCGGAGGGGGTTCTCCCCCGGCCTCTGGGATTACGGAGAGTCAGCGTGACTCTTTTCGGATTTACATTGCGTAATCGGAGGTGAATACCACAATGGCAAGAATGCATGCACGACGCAGAGGGCACTCGGGATCCGTTCGACCCTTCCGCAAGGAGGCCCCTTCCTGGGCCAACACCGATGTCGCGGCGATCGAGAAGATCATCCTGGACCTGCGCAAGGAGGGCGTCTCCACCAGCAGGATCGGGATGATCCTTCGTGACCGCTACGGTGTCCCGGACGTCAAGCTCGTCACTGGGAAACGGATCGGGCAGATCCTCAAAGAGAAAGGGATGCAGCCCGAGATCCCCGAGGACCTTCGGAACCTGATTGTAAAAGCGCTCGGGCTCCGGAAGCACCTGGGCGAGAACAAGAGCGACCTGCACAACAAGCGGCAGCTGCAGCTCACCGAGTCCAAGGTCCGCCGCCTGGTGAAGTACTACACCGGGAACGGCCGGCTCCCGAAGGACTGGAGCTACAAGCCGGAGAGCGCCGAGATTCTCCTCTCGAGATAATCCCCCATGTCCCTTTACGAGGCCGCACAGAGGCTCGCCGAACACCTCGGCAGGCAGGAGTTCATGGAGGTCTACGCCCACCACGATGCGGACGGCATCGCGGCAGGCTCCATCCTCTGCATGGCTCTCCTGCGCAGAGGCGTCCACTTCCGGCTCCGGGTCCTCGCCCGGGTGAGCCCGGCTGCCATATCCCCGGAGACCCCCACGCTTCTCTNNGTGATGGTGGTCGACCACCACATCCCCTACTTTGCAGGAGAACTCCAGGTCAACCCCCGCCAGCACGGGATAGACGGCGACCGCGATCTCTCATCGGCGGGGGCCGCCTTCCTGGTCGCACGGGAGCTAGGAGACAACCGGGACCTCGCCGGCCTCGTCATGCTCGGCATCCTTGGAGACGGGCAGGCCCTGGCGGGCACCAACCTCTCCATCTTCAACGACGCGGTCGCACAGGGAATCATCACCCCCGGACAGGGGTTCCTGCTCCCGGGAAGGGACGACCACGAGCGGCTCTTTTCGGCCCTCAACCCCTACCTGCACCAGGTGAGCGGGGACGAGATGGCGGTATCAGACCTCCTCGAGAGCGCCTCTTCTGAAGACGGCATCTCGCTCGAGAAGCTCCTCTCCCTCCTCGTGCTGCGGGTCAGCCCGTTCGCACCGGCGGAGACGCTGGAGGGGATCTACGGGGCGCGCTACAGCCTCGAGAGGGAGGTGATCCCCGATGCGCACGCGCTGACCGCACTGGTAGATGCATGCGGGAAGTCGGGGTACGGCGGACTTGCGTCCTCGCTCTGCCTCCGCTCCTCGGGCAACCTCGAAGAAGCGTGGAATCTCTCGTTCCGGCACCGGGACATGGTGGTCCACGCGCTCCGTGCTGCCTGCACGAATGAAGGGGCGCCGGGCTTTGTCGAGGTAGAGGACGCCCAGGTCGCAAGCGACGTCGCCGATGCCCTCTCCCGGGACTGCACACAGCAGGGACCGGTGCTGGTGGCCGCCCGCCGCGACGAGCTCTGCCACCTGTCCGCCCGTTGCCCGAGGGGCAGGGAGATGGAACTCGGCGGGGCCGTCCGCGAGGCTGCCATCCAGTGCGGCGGGTTCGGGGGGGGCCACCGGCTCAGGGCCGGCGCCACCATCCCGTGCGCACGCCTGGAGCAGTTCCGTACAATCCTCGAGAAGGCGGTGGGCGCATGATGGAGATCCGGGGCGGGATCCGGACACGGCACAGGCACGCAGGGTGCGTGGCGCCGTCTCTCTTGCCCGACAACCTCCAGAGCATGCACACCCGCGAGGAAGGAGACCTGGTCGTCACCACGATCGAGGGAACCTCGCTCCGGTCGGTGATCGCGTCTGTGGACGACTACCTGATGAACCTGGCAGTGGCCGATGAGATGTGCGCCCTTGAGGGGAGTCAGGTGCGACCCGGAACGAACGGAAGGGATATGGACCAGGGGACTCGCGAGAGCCCCGGAGAATAACAGAACAATCCTATCAGAATGGTGAATACATGGCAAAGAAGAAACAGGCTGGACGGAGAGTAGAAGGCTGGAAAGCCAAGAGCTGGTACAAGGTGTACACCCCCGAGGTGCTCGGAAAGACCTACATCGGGGACACCATCGCAAACGACGCCGAGGGCGTGGTGGGCAGGATCATGCAGACCACCCTCGGCGAGATTATCAACGACTATGCACGGCAGAACGTCAAGATGAAGTTCCGGATCGCAAATGTCGCAGGGGACTCGGCCTACACCGAGTTCCTTGGCCACGAGCTGACCCGTGACTACATGCGTTCCATGATCAAGCGGCGCACGTCGCGGATCGACTGCCACGTCCCGGTCATGACAAAGGACGGGAAGAAGCTTGACCTGACAGTGACGTGCTTCACCCTCACCCGGGCGAACCTCTCCCAGGTGCACGCCATCCGAAACCTCATCTCCACCATGGTCGGAAAGATCGGTGCGGAGTCCGAGATGAACGCCATCATCAACGGCATCGTGAACGGCGAGATCTCGCGCGAGGTCTTCAAGGCGGTAAAGCCCCTCTTCCCGGTCCGCCGGGTCGAGGTCATCAAGTCGAAAGTCGGCGTGGCCAAGGTTGTCTGAAAGGGGCACCGGGCCCCTTCGTATCCAGGCCCAACCGCCTTTTTATCTCTTTTCGCCCCGCTGCAGCGCGGGGGATGGGTCAAGCATAAGACAGGGAACAGACTACTCTTCTGGTGATGACGGCGCACAAGATCCTCCTCCTTGTCCTGGACGGCATTTCGGACCGCCCGTGCCCGGAACTTGGGAACAGGACACCCCTCCAGGCGGCACTCACTCCGGTGCTCGACCGGATGGCCCGCGACGGGATATGCGGCATCATGGACACTATCGGGCCGGGGATACGCCCCGGGTCGGACACGTCGCACCTGAGCCTGCTCGGCTACGACCCCTATAAATACTATACCGGCAGGGGGCCGCTTGAGGCAGAGGGGAGCGGGATCCACATGGAACCCGGGATGATCGGGTTCCGCTGCAACTACGCCACGCTCGATGACGGGGGACGGGTCACTGACCGCCGGGCTGGGAGGATCCACGGCACCGAACCCCTCTCCGCGGCGATCCAGGACGGGGTGGACCTGTCATCGCTCGGCGTCGAATTCCTGTTCCGCTCCGGCACCGGGCATCGCGCCGCCCTGGCCTTCCGCGGTGAGGACCTCGGGGTCTCGGTCACGTCGAACGACCCGAAGAAGGAAGGGGTGCCTCCGCTCCCGTTCTCGGCCCGGGACGGCACCGATGCGGACAGGAAGACCGCACAGGCACTCCAGGAATTCGTACGCCAGGCTGAGGGCATACTCAAAGATCACCCTCTCAACGCGTCGCGGGCATCTCAGGGCCTCCCCTCCGCGAGTACCATTCTTATCCGGGGAGCGGGAAGGATGGGGCACTTTGAGCCCTTCTCCTCCCGGTATGGGCTCAAAGGGTGCGTCATCTCCGCGGCCGCCCTCATCGCGGGGATAGGGACGGCCGTCGGGCTCACCCGCATCGAGGTCCCGGAGATCACCGGCTCGGCCGATACAAACCTTGCCGGGAAGGTCCGTGCAGCCATCGACGCGTTCAGGACCATGGACTTCGTGCTGATGAACATCAAGGGTGCCGACGAGGCCGGCCACGACGGGAAGGCGCGGGCGAAGATGGAGTTCATCGAGAAAATCGATTCGGCCCTGGCGCCGCTTATCTCGCTCGAGGACTGCATCGTTGCCATCTGCGCAGACCATTCCACGCCGTGCAGCGTGAAAGACCACAGCGCCGACCCGGTGCCGCTCGTCATCTGCGGCGAGGGTGTTCGGGTCGACCGGGTAACGCACTTCGACGAGGTCTCCTGCGCCGAGGGTGGCCTCCACCGGATCACCGGCGCCTCGCTGATGCCAATACTGCTGGATCTCCTGAACCGGTCCCCGAAATACGGAGCCTGATGAACCATGGCCGCCGATATCCCCACGCACGAAACGCTCGTCTCGAAGGTCCTGGAACTGCCCGGTGTGCGGTTTATCGAGCCCGCGTTCGCCGACCTGCCGGAGGACACCTTCACGGCATGGATGGAGGATCTCCCCGCCGACCAGGGCCGGCTCCTCGTCGACGAGGACTCCGACCCGCTTGCAATGGCCTTCCTCACCGGCCAGGGCTGGCTTGCCGGGTCCCTCCATCTCCGTGAGCCGACGCTCGCGCTGATCGAGCACTTCGAGGAGATGAACGGCGACATCTTCCAGGAGGACCGCGCCGTATGGGAGGAAGCTGTCCGGGATTACTACAGCCTCCTTCTGATGGAAACCACCACGCCTGCGCTCGAGGACTTAAATCCCGCCAGGACCGCCCAGGTGCGCGATCTCCTCGCCGAGTCCTGGGGAGACCGCCCGGGGGTCTCCTGCCTCGACTGCGGCTGCGGGTCGGGGCTCGGCTCCTTCCTTCTGCGGGAGCGCGGGATGCGCCCGCTCTCCTACGACAACGACGCCTCCCTTCTCTCACTCGGGCTCTCCCGGGGAAGACTCCACCCGGGCGAGACCATGTGCATCGACGCGACCTATGCAAGCCGGTACTGTGGGGGCGCAGAGGCGGGTCTCGGCCTCATGTTCGGCGAGATCAACGCCTTCAACGAGCAGGACTGGGAGATGATCACCGCCGAGCTCCTGGCACTCACGAACGACTGTCTTGTCACGGTCGGCACCGAGCGCGAGGCCCGGCTGATCCAGTCCTGGGCGGAGGCCCGGAGGTGCCGGGTGGAGGTCCGGGAGAATGACCGCGATCCCATCTACGACCGCTGGGTCTGCCTGATCGCGCGGGTATGAGATGGCGGATCTCCCCTCCCCCACATCACGGAACCTCGTGCGCCTGCCGGGCGGTGAACTTCTCTATACCCCGTCCCCGCGCCTCCGGGCATTCTACCTCCTTCTCCTGATCCTTGTCGTCTGGATCGGCATCCTCCCCTGGTTCATCCTGGCTGTAGTCACCCTTCCCGCGCACCAGACGCTCCCTCTTTTGCTCCCGCTGCTTCTCGTCATCCTCGCGATACGGTGGTACATCCCGAAGTACTGGGCGTCCATCAGGTTCCGGTTCAATGCAACGGAGGTAATCTGCGAGAAGGGCGTCTGGCGGGTGGACCGCCGTGTGGTCCCGTATTCGAAAATCCATGGCGTCGAGATTGCATGCGGACCGTTCTGCCGCTACCTGGGGATCGCCAGCCTGCGGATTGTGCTCGATGACCAGAGAACCATCCGTATCCCGGGAGTGGAAGAACCTGAGAAGACAAGAACCCTGGTAGAGAACCTTGTCCGGGGCTGAAAAGGAAGGGATCAGGAGACCGCGGGAGTCGCCTTTTCCTTCGCACGGCGGAGAATCTCCTGCGCAAGTCGCCGCACTGCCTCTCTTGCAGGAGAGCCAGGCGGGATAGACCCGACCGGGGACCCGGCAAGGTCTGATGCCTCGAGTGCAGGGTCCTCGGGAATGACGATTCCGATATCCGGTGCTCCCGGGATACTCTCTGAACTCTTTCCCTTCCACCGGTTCACAACGAGCACATGGGGAACCGAAGAGAGGCCTAACGACTTCGCAAGGTCCCTGATCCTCGCAGCGGTCCGGATGCCCCTCGCCCCCGGGTCGCTCACGATTACGAGTATATCAGGAATCCCGATGGTCCCCCTGCTGATATGCTCCATCCCGGCCTCGTTGTCGATCACGATAAATCGGTACTCCTTCCGGAGCATCGCAAGACTGCGCTGTAACACGTCGTTGGCAAAGCAGTAGCAGCCGGTGCCTTCCGGCAGCCCCATCGCGACGAGGTCGAACCCGCGCTCCTCCACGATCGCCTGCCTGAACCGGAGCTCAATGAACTCTGTCCTCGTCATCCCAGGAGGGATGCTCTCCTTGAACGATTCCTCCCTCATCAACCCGAGCGTCTTTGTGACTTCCACGCCGAGAGCCTCGTGCAGGTTGGCGTTCGGGTCCGCGTCAACCGCGAGCACGGGGGACTCGCCCACCTCAATAAGTGCCCGCACCAGCAGGGCGGCAAGCGTGGTCTTCCCGGTCCCCCCCTTCCCGGTGACCGCAACCGAGAAGGGACGCATTATGGCCGCCCGGCCCGTGCACGGTCCGAGAGCGCAGCCGCAGCACCCATGATCTCCCGTGCCTGGGACGGTGTCCCGGTCTGGATGCCGCAGGTCGGGGTGACCACGGACTGCTTCATGAAGAGTTCGTCGGAGCATGAATCCGCGACCTGCTTCCGGATCGCGGAGAACTGCTGGAAGAGG
>DUGV01000237.1 GCA_013331225.1 Methanolinea sp. | reverse complement strand
CGCCCTCCCGGAGGTGGTGGGAGATACGGGATTCGTGGTGCCGTACGGCGATACGGACGCGACGGCAGCAGCGATAGTAAAGGCACTGCAATCTGACGCCCGGGGCAGGGCGGCGAGGATCAGGGTTCAGAAGGAGTTCTCTCTCGAAGAGCGGAGTCAGAAGATCCAGAGGATCATCGAGGAAAGCCCTGTATGATCCGGATCTTTGCGGTGCTTAACGGGGCCATTCTCAATGACGATCAGAACTGGTCCCCTACCTATACAAGGATCCGGTTTCTGCTCTCGGAACTTGCCGGGTATGAAGATGTCACAGTCGACTCAATCTCATTTGGACTTATCCCTAACCCGGAGCGGCAGGGTGCTGCGCAGTCTGCAGCCCGGCAGGGCCGGGGGTTCTGCTCGGATGTCGCGGGCAGACTCTCCAATAACGTCGTCAAGACCGTTATCGCTCTTCGTTCCGCGTATCGCCTCTTAAAAGAGAGACCTCTGGCTTTTTTTGCATATCCGCATTCGCTGACGACGTTTCAGAACAGGCTTCTATTCCTGCTCTGCACCGTCTGTAAAATCCCGACCCTCGTAGATATTCACGATACCCGGGAACAGGCTGCAGCGGTCGGCAACGGGCATTTTAGTGTGCCCCCAGGGACGGAGAAGTACTGCTTCATCAGGGCAACACTCCTCGTCGCATTGAACCCGATTATGTGGGAGCACATCAAACAGACATACCATCTCGACGAGAAATCTGTAGTGTTTGTCCCGAACGGGGTTGAGGAAGAGTTTTTCGCGCAGCATCCTGCGCCGTACTCCCCGGTTGAAGGGCGGTTCAACATCTGCTACATCGGGGCACTGACAAGAAACAGGGGTATCGATCTCCTGGTCGATTCATGCAGTATTCTGTGGGAGATCTACCCTTGGATTCGCTTGTATCTCATCGGTCCGTATGGCCCCGGGATAACAGACGATCTGAAGAGGGTTATTGAAACCAGTGACTTTATCGTGAGGAACGAACTGCCGAGGAGCGCGATCCCTGCTGCACTTGTCCCGATGGATCTTCTCGTGCTGCCGTATGATCCAAGGGAGCGGTACCTGAACCTGGCGTCCCCTACGAAGATCTTTGAATACATAGGGGCAGCAAAGCCGATACTCTGCACCAGGTGCGAGTCCCTCATGGGTATCGGTGATAGAGGCGGTTTCATGTATGTGGATTACTCCCCGCCGGAGATGGCAAAGGTTATCGGGCACCTGATCGAGCACCCGGAAGTGCGCATGGAGATGGGCCGGGTGTTATACTCCATACGTGAAGACCACATCTGGGCGGAGAGGGCAAGCAGGATATACCATGGAATCAGATCGTTATACCGGACGAACTAAATCTCCCGCACTCACGAGATGGGTAGAAAACCCCAATCCGGTCGGTACAACTATGAAGATCTGCTTGCTCACATCCACCCACGGACCCGGTGACGGCAGGATATTCCAGAAAGAGGCAAAGAGCCTTGCGAAGGAGCACGAGGTTACAATCGTTGCCCCGTCGGACGGGAGCGGCAGCACCGTCGTCGACGGTATCCGCATTGTCACCGTAAAGAGACCGGATTCCATCGCTCTGCATCCCATCACGCTTCTCCGGCTCTTCCGGGCATGCCTTGCCCAGGATGCCGACGTCTATCACTGCCATGAGCCTGACGCCCTCCTCATTGGAGTTCTCGCTAAGTACCTCAAAGGAAAACGGGTCATCTACGATATCCATGAGCACTGGCCCTCGGAGATCCCGTTCGACCTTGGAATCCGGGATGGTACGCTGGTGCAGAGGGCGCTATCCGCGCTTGTCTCCAGGGTGGAGATTGCGCTGGCGGGCCGGGCGGAGAGCACGTTTGCCGTGAGCGAGAGCGTTGCGGCGCGATTTCGGGAGAGGGGGTTTGAGCCGACTATCCTCTCGAACTACTCCATCACCGACCTCGATATTCCCTGTACCCCGAACCGGAACGGCCGGAGCCTCATGTTCATGGCAGGCAACATGCGGGCATTCCATGGCGTCGGGGAGTGCATCGAGGCTGTAGCCCGGGTCAGGGAACGCTATCCTGATGTATCCCTCACGCTTGTCGGAAATGTCCAGGAGGAACTCACCGAAAGCATCAGAGAATCCGGTCGGGACGGGTTCATCACTTCAACAGGATTCCTCCCTTATCGGGCGATGTACGAGAGGCTGAGCAAAGGCACCGCGGGCCTTCTTGTCTTCCAGCCGACATATTACAACATCTCCATCGGCCTGCCGAACAAACTCTTCGACTACATGCTCCTCGGGCTCCCGGTGATTGCAAGCGATCTGCCGGAGATCCGGAACGTCGTTAGCAGGGCTGACTGCGGCATCCTCGTTGACCCTGAAAGCGTGAGCGATATCGCCGACGCAATCGCCTATCTCTTCGACCACCCGGACGAAGCACAGAGGATGGGTGCGAACGGAAGACGGGCGGTTCTTGAGACGTATAACTGGTCCGCGATGGAGGCGGACCTCCTGCAGACATACCGGAACCTGGACTCTCTGGTCTCCTCATCAGGGTGACCGGGAGCCAACAGGGCTGCTGTCGCGCTCCCTCTGCCTGCCGTCAGGTACTAGTAGCTGGCAATCGATGTGAGTATTCATTATGCTCACCACCCTCATCCTCGACTTCGACGGCGTCATCGTCGAATCCATCCCCTTAAAGACCGTAGCGTTCCGAAAGGTCTTCTCCTTCGCCCCCGAGCACCTCGACGAGATCATCGAATTCCACCTGGAGAACGGCGGGATGTCCCGGTACGACAAATTCCGGCATATCTACGAAAATATCCTCCATGAGCCCCTCACCGCCGGGCAGGAGGAGCGGCTCGCG
>DUGV01000156.1 GCA_013331225.1 Methanolinea sp. | reverse complement strand
GATAAGGGAAGGCGATGAGATCGCTTCGATACTCGTCCGGGCCATAAGAGAGACTCCTGCACGGGAGATTCAGGATGGTGATATCCTGGTTGTCGCGGAGACCGCAATCTCCACTGCAGAAGGACGTGTTGTCCGCCTCGAATCGGTAGTCCCGGACAGAGATGCCCAGCGCCTGGCCCACCGGTATGGGATGGATCCTGCCCTCGTCCAGTGCATCCTTGACGAGAGCGATGAAGTAGTTGGTGGAATTCCCGGATTTCTCCTCTGCATGAAGCACGGGACGCTCCTTCCGAACGCAGGTGTTGATGCCTCGAATGCACCGCCAGGCTGTGTGACACCCCTGCCCGCAGATCCCGATGCCAGCGCATTACGCATAAAGGAGGTGATTGAACTGCTCACCGGGGTCCGCGTGGGTGTGATTGTCGCCGACAGCCGGACGCATGCCATGCGCGTGGGGTGCAGTGGGGTCGCTATCGGCTGCGCGGGGATACCCACTGTAATGGACGCACGCGGCCGGACTGACCTTTTCGGCAGGCCGCTCATGGTCACCCGCCTGGCACTCGCGGACAACCTTGCCTCCGCTGCCGAGGTCGTGATGGGAGAGGCAGACGAGCGCACTCCGGCCGCCGTTATCCGGGGTCTTGGGATCCAGGTGACTGACATTTCTGGTATTGAGTCAATTAATGCAGAAGAGTGCATCTTCATGGGGCTGCTGAAGCAGGAGAGAAAACGGCAATCCTCCTCTTCTCACCGCAACGATACCTGAATACTGGTGGAATACTCTTTTCAAGGGAGATCCTTCCTCTTCTTTTTTTTCGCCACCCTATAAGTATAAAAAAATTTGAACTCAAAGAATGATTAATGGCCTCAAATAGCAATTCTAAAAGTGTTGGGGCTGATTCCACAACCAGCAGACCTCTCGAATCCCCAGGCAACCGTCCAACCAGGGCATGGAGGTCTGCTGCATGGAATGGGCTCTGTCCAACAAGAGAACGATGAATATGAGGATACAAGAGATCTTCGCCATATTGTTGATTGCGGCAGGTATTTTTATTGCAGCCGCAGCCGCGGATGTGAATGACCAGTCGTCTTCAGAACAGGTGAGCCTCATTGGAATGGCCAATCCTTCTGCAGTATGGGCCGAGCAGATGGGATACGAGTATCTCATCAGGACCAATCCTGACGGCAGCCAGTACGGGGTGTGCGTCCTCCCTGATGGATCGGAACACGATGCCTGGGAGTTATTCAGGCAGTCCCTGGCTGTCGAACAGGAAGTGTCACTGATTGGACTTCCGGATCCTTCCGCGGTATGGGCCAGTCAGATGGGATACGAGTATCTCATCAGGACCAATCCTGACGGCAGCCAGTACGGGGTGTGCGTCCTCCCTGACGGATCGGAACACGATTCATGGAGAACATTCCGCGAATTCTGTGGAATTTCAAAGCCGGTAGGCATATCCATGATCCAGCCCGCATCCCCCAGGGCTATCCTGTCCCCGAAGGAGACGTTTGGAGAGGCCCATTTCAGTGCCCGTCTGGCGGCACTTACACCCTGAATTTTATAGGTAGAGGGGATGGACTTGCGTTCCCGCCAGGTCGCCGGAATGGACCTCCCCCACCATTTCACAGGCATTGGTTTTTTTCCTGCTACCCCCTCCAGGGAACGAACTTCTTCCAGGGACTGTGAGAATTGATATCCCTTTGCTCTGAAATGATATGTTGCAGGTGAACGCATGAGACAACTGGCCCTTCTCTTAATAGTGATAATTATACTCGCGGTGGCCCTTTTCTGCGGCTGCACCACCAGGGAGGAGGCGCCATCCTCACACGGGGGGCAGCAGACAATCGGAAATCCCGCCTCGCTCTACTGTCACTCGCTTGGATATCATACCGAGATACGCACCGATTCGAATGGATCCCAGTATGGGGTCTGCTGCATCCCGAATGGGACTGAAGTCGACGAGTGGGTACTCTATAGGCAAGGTCATCCGGAAGCGTAACGCAAGGAAATTTCCTCATCCAAAAAGAAGGTGAACGCACCAAGGCTGGGATGTCGGGGTAATGAATGACAGAACAGGTAATAATCCTTGAACCCGGAGAGGAGAGGGCTCAGCACATTGCTCGTGCGTTGTCAAGCAGGACTGCCGGAAAAGTACTCGATATTCTCTCTGATGGTCCAAGGCAACTTTCATTCATCTCCGATCAACTTGACATCCCCCTTCCCCAGGTGAAATACCATGTTGACAACCTCCTCGATGCAGGGATCCTGGAAGTCATAGATGAGAGGTACAGCGTAAAGGGGCGCCGCGTCAAGATTTACGGGTTGAAACACCAGGTCCTCGTAGTTGCTCCCAAAATGGTGAACCTCAAGGCATTGCTTTTGAAGTATTCATCGGTCTGTGGGCTGTTTCTGCTGGCAGCCCTTGCCTTTTCCCTGTTCCATGACAAAATTTTCTCCACCGAGACTCCGCTGCTCCTCGGTGGAGGCAGCATCGGACCGGCTCCACAGCCCACGGTTATGTCGATTCTCCTGGATCACATTCCCACTGACCCGCTGACCATTCTCCTCTTCTGTGCGGGAGGCGGCGTGGCCGTTGGCGCCTCACTGATACTTGAATTGTATTTCCTCAGAAAAGGAGAGAGATAATCTGCTTCGCATATGTCAATCCGGATCTGCGAATGCTTTCACATACTTCCGATAAGACGCTCCGGGGTTTTCCGGGAAGATTTCCTGTGACTTTTAATGTCTCCCATGCGTAGCCAAGGCGCATTCAACCATGAACACCTTTTCTTACGACCCCTACCCTCCCCTTTTCAATCGAGATGGTAAAACCGAGGCTCTCCAGGTACTCCCTGCTCCTCCCTCGCCCATGGATAAGGAGCTCGACCAGGTCTTCCTTCTCGTCGACATCCGTGTGCAGCCGGAACGAGTCGATAACCTCGCATGAGAGCCCGCGCTCCCGGGCAATCCGGGCATGCTTCAGGAAACTGGCACCATAATAGTCAACACGGTAGGAAGATCCTTCCGAGAGGTATATTGCATTGGTTCCCCCGCCCCTGCCCGGCGCGATGGCCATGTCGCGCCCGGTGGAGATGAGGCGACTCACCGCACCCGGAGTCGCGAGTGGGATATCTGCCATGATGATAAGGACGGGGGCGCCAGCCTGTGCAAGGAGCGCGTTCAGGGTCTCGTTCAGTCCACCGGGGATGACCTCGACCGTTGCCCCCCTGCATGCGTAGGGCTCCGTGGATATGATCCGCGGCTCGCATCCCGCACCGCTGGCCGCCTCGATCACGTCCGCGAGCATACACCTCGCAAAGGACTCCCGCTCCCCCGGCTCCAGCACGCACGAGAGGCGTGTCTTTGGGTTCACCGGCTTGAATGGTATAAGCGCAACGACCGGCATGCCTGCTTCTTTTCCGTTTGTGTCCATGACCACAAAATACCTCTTGATTTGGAATGCGCCGCACCCCTGCCACATATGGTCCATTCATTAGGGATGAAACCGATTGAACATGGGACGAGAGATGCCACAAAGGACCATCACTTACTCGCGCAACGTCTTTTTACCTCTCACCACCGTTTGCCACAACCGGTGCGGCTACTGCTCCTTCCGCACCCCTGTACACGAGGATTGCGTGATGTCCCCGGGACAGGTGGAAGACATCCTGCAGAGAGGTGCCGCACTTGGATGCACGGAAGCCCTCTTCACCTTCGGGGAGCGGCCAGGCCTCGAACCGGGGTTTTCCAGGATACTCGGAAAGATGGGGTACCGGGATATCATCGACTATTGTTACGATCTCTGTGAGAAGGCCATCGGCATCGGGATACTCCCCCATACGAATGCCGGAATCCTCACAATGGAGGAGATGGATCGGCTCTCGGAAGTGAATGCAAGCATGGGCCTGATGCTCGAGACGACAGCCCGGGTGGACGCCCACCGGAATTCGCCCGGCAAGGACCCCGCCGTCCGTATCGGGATGATTGAGGACGCGGGGAAGCTGCGGATCCCCTTCACCACGGGCATCCTCCTGGGAATTGGGGAGGGGATGGATGATCGGGAAGAGTCGTTCATGGTCATCCGCGACCTCCATAAAAGGTTCGGCCACATCCAGGAGGTGATCATCCAGAACTTCTGCCCGAAGGACAAAACCCCCATGGCAGGTTGCTCCCCCGTCGAGCCCGAGGAGATCTGCCTGACCATCCGGCTCGCAAGGGATATCCTCCCTGGCGAGATCGCCATCCAGATCCCGCCGAACCTCGCGGATGCTGCATCCCTCATCCCCTGCGGTGTTGACGACCTAGGCGGCGTCTCCCCGCTCACCATCGATTACGTCAATCCCGAACATCCCTGGCCCGAGATCAGGGAACTCAAGCGCCTTGCCGGCGATGCCCATCTCAAGGAGCGGCTGTGTATCTACCAGCGCTACATCGACAAGGGATGGTGCCCGCCTCGTCTCGCACCACTTATAAGCAGACTGAACCAAATGATACAGCATAGGAGCGATCGCAGTGCAGAAGGGTGACCTGCTCTACGCGGGCAAGGCAAAATCGGTCTTCCTGACCGACAGGGAAGGGATCTTACTCGTGGAGTTCCGCGATGACATCACCGCATTCGATGGAGGAAAGAAGGATATCCTCGACAAGAAAGGCTGTTTCAATGCAAAGGTCTCCGCCTATATCTTCCGCCTGCTGACGGAAAACGGGATCCCGACCCATTTCATCGACATGGTGGACGACCGCAGGATGCTTGTCCGGTCCCTCTCGATGATACCACTCGAGGTGATTGTCCGGAATGTTGCTGCCGGTTCCATGAGCCGCACGTACCCGATCGCAGAGGGGACGCCCCTCTCCCCGCCTGTCATCGTGATCGATTACAAGGACGATTCGCGCCATGACCCCATGCTCAACGATGACCTTATCCTTGCCCTGAAGCTCCTCAGTGCACAGGAACTTGCCAGGGTCAAGGATCTCGCCCTTGCAGTCAATTCCGTGCTGGTGCGGTTCTTTGAATCGCTCGGGATAACCCTTGTGGATTTCAAGATCGAATTCGGAAAAGCGGGTGAAGATATCATGCTGGGTGATGAGATCAGCATGGACTCCATGCGCCTCTGGGACATGCACACGGGGGAGTCACTCGACAAGGACGTGTACCGGTTCTCGAAGGGCGACGTGATGGAGGTGTACAGGCGTGTGGCGGAGAAGATATGTGCGGGAGGGAAATAATCGTGGCTGAAGATGAACTGGAGAGCGAGATACTGGAATGGGCAAAGAAGTACGCACAGGAGCACACGTGGGTCCTCAACCCTGACACGAAAAAACTGGACATCGTCGTCCGGGGACTTGCCCGAAACCAGAGGAAATTCGGAGAGCGCTACTGCCCTTGCCGCCTCCGATCCGGCGACCCTGAAAAAGACCGGGACATCATCTGCCCCTGTGTCTTCCACCGGGACGAGGTAGAGCGGGACGGCAGCTGCCATTGCAACCTGTATTTCCGGAAGTAAGGCGGGTAGGGATCACGATCGTTCCTGGGATGTTGTAGTCCCGGCCCTTTTTCTCTGTGACATGTATTTCCGGATAGAATAATTTTAGCGTTCCTTTTCGTCAACGCCTGTCGAAAGAACCTTGTAGATCGCATAGAAGCCTATGCAGAGGGCAATGACATAGGCGAGGATCGCGATGTAAAATACGACGCCCGGCACCGGCAGTTGAGTCTCCCGGAGGATGAACGACGAACCGACCACCATGCCCGAGACAACGAGGCCTATCAGCACCTTGTTGCTCGTCCGATCCAGCGACATCTGCAACCGCCGGATATCGGTATCGACGACATCAATCCTGATGATCCCCGTCGAGAGCTGCTTCAACATCTGGTTGATATTCCTTGGCATGTCCAGGAATCCGTCCATGGCCTCGAGCATGGAGCCCCCTGCCCTTGACCTGAGCTGGTCCACGATCGACTCGCTCTTTCTGAACCTCGCCATGTACGATTCAGCCTGGTCCTTGAACCGGAACTCCGGGTTCAGGGTCACTCCCACATCAAGGACCATGATGATCACCTTCAGCATCAGCATGAGGTTCCCCGGCACCTGGATGCGGTACTCGCGGAGGATGGTGGTGAATGCGTTGGTCATCGCCGTGAAATTGAATTGCCCTATTGAGATCCCCTCGGCCTCGAGCATTGCAGTATAAATCTCGTCGCGGAGTAGCTCCCTTGACTCCTCCGGGATTTTGACTGAGAGGCCTTCCAGCGACTTCATCAGCATCCCCGCATCTAAAAGGACCATTGAATTCAGGAGCTGGACAAACCAGAAGCGGCGTTCAGGCCGGATAATCCCAATGATACCAAAGTCAAGAAAAACAAGCTCGCCCTCCTTCGTGACGATGAGATTGCCCGGGTGGGGATCGCCGTGGAAGAACCCGTCCTCGAAGATCTGCTTCATGTAGGCAAAAAATCCGGCCTCTGCAATCCTTTTCGGGCTGTGTCCGTACGCCCGGATAGCCTCCACGTTATCCACCCGCACACCCTCGATGTACTCCATCACCAGCAGGTGCCTGCTGCTGTATTTCCAGTAGATCCTCGGGATCTTCACGCCTTCAAGATCGCGCATGTGGACACGCAGAAGGTCAGCATTTTTCCCATCGCGCAAAAAATCCAGCTCTTTCCTGATCTGCACCGCAAAATCCCTTACGATCCCCCGGGGGTTATACACCTTCCACTCTGGAAAGCTCCTCTCTCCTCGCCTGGCAGCGGACTCGAGGATCAGGATATCGGTCTCGATGATCTCTTCAATACCAGGCCTCTGCACTTTCAGCGCGACGAGGGTGCCATCGTGCAGCCGGGCCCTGTGAACCTGGCTGAGGGATGCGGACGCAACCGGTATCTCCTCGATCTCGCTGAAATACTCCCTGTATCCGGGGCAGGCATTCTCGAGCACTCCCATGATCGTCTCAAACGGGAGCGGGTTGGTCTTGTCCTGCAGGCGCTTGAGTTCCTCAATCAGCCCGGGCGGAAGCATATCCTGCCGGGTGCTGAGAATCTGGCCAAATTTCACGTATGTGGGCCCGAGTTCCTCGAGGGCCATCCTCATCCGCTGATATTCGCTGGCGGCAGAATCAACCGGGCTGGATTTGCGGAGTCGGAACCTGTGTACCCCAGGAAAGAGGCGCTGAACGAAGATCTCGAACCCGTACTTGAAGAGTACATCGGCGATCTGCCAGTAGCGACGGAATCTGGTTACCATGTCATCATACCTGGCCAGGGGGAAGTGGGAGAAGGCCAAAAAGCCCTCCGGTGAGTGCCAGATTAACGATGGGTGAAATATGCGATAATACCTTCCGCGCTTACCGCATCGATCCTGGCAAATCCCACCCGCTCGAATTGCACCACCTGACCCAACTCAGCCGCAACGCGGGGTTCGCACATCCCGGCGCGGTCCCCGTCAGGGGTGACCAGCGTGCAGGGGACGCCTGCTCCCGCCGGAAGCCACTGGATAATGGGGGCCTTCCGGGCCCGCGCGTCTGCAAGCGAGTCGCCGGCAAAACAGGCAGAAATATCCGTTCCCTCACCAGTCATCTCGATGTTGAAGAGATCCTTCAACCGGACCATCGCCCTGCCCTCCGCCAGGTCTTCGCGTGGCAGGATGACTTCTCCTGTGAAATGGAGGTCCCGGGTCCCCCTTTCCGGGTGTGCAGGATGGAGGAGGGCATGAGCGACGTGATCGGGTCCCCCCTGCACCCTTACCGGAACAGGATCGGGGACAAAGAAGTAACGGTTTGAACTTGGGTCCACGATAGCCTTGTTCCTCGCAAAGAGATTCTCCCATGAAAATGAGATATCTGTCTCACCGATACCGATGTCGAGGACCGCTTCCCGCACTGCCTCCGGGGAAATCCCGCGGCGCGCAATGGCACGGAGCGTCCCAAGGCGGATGTCGTCCCATCCACGGTACTCCCCCGCGGCGATGCCGGCCCGCATCTGCGAGGTGGAGAGCACCACGCCCTCGATGCCCATGCGGCCGTAATGGCGGTATACGGGAGGTTCCCATCCGAAATAGTCAAAGATGTAGCGCTGCCTCCTGGTATTCGCAATATGGTCCTTCCCGCGGATCACAT
>DUGV01000256.1 GCA_013331225.1 Methanolinea sp. | reverse complement strand
AGGGAGTGATGTGGATCTTCTCGTCAACTTTGAGCAGGGGAGGAGTCTCCTTGACCAGGTGGGATTGATACAGGATCTCGAAGATTTGCTCGGATGCCGGGTGGATGTAGTCACGGAGGCTGGTTTGCACTGGTATGTAAGGGACAGGGTCCGAAAAGAGGGGAAAGATTCGCTGGATTCCTGTAATCCGCCCTCCGGCCACCATGGGGATGGAGTATAGCATTCAGGAGGGGAGATCCTCGGTACTGCCAAGCCCCACGGCAAATACTATTTATATTCTCTTGCGAATACCTCTTGACAGGAAATGAGAGGAATATGGAGAAAAATGCGATTCTCATCAAAATTTCCGAAACATTGCGCATATTTCCTGAAGTGCAGGTGGCATACTGTTACGGATCATTTCTTCTCCGCGAGGATTTCCGGGATATTGATATCGCTCTTTTCCTTGACGAAAATCTCACCGCTGAACAGCAGGAATCTTCCGCAGAACGGATAGGGATTGCGCTTGAAGATGCCATCTCCTTTTCCCATGCGTGTGATATCCGGGTACTCAACTGTGCGCCCGTGTGGTTCCAGTATGAAGTGATATCGTCAGGACGGCTGCTCTATGCCCGGTCCGAAGAGGAACGGTATGAGAGAGAGACTTCGGCGCTCATCGTATACCAGGATATGAAATACACCTACGACCTCTTCGACTCCGGGTACCTGGCTCAGGCCTGATCCATGCGAATCCTTGCACAACTCCAGGCACTCGACGATGCCCTCGAGGCATGGGAACGTTACAGGCAGATACCCTACGAGGAATTTGTCCGGGAGAAGGATGTGCGTTACATGGTATGCCATGCCCTGCTTCTGGCAATCCAGTCGGCGATCGACATCGCGACTGCGATCGCTGTGATGAAGACCCCAAAGAGACCGGATACCTACAGGGAAACATTTCTTGTGCTCGGACGATCATCGATCATACCCGAAGAGATCGCGAGGGAACTCTCCACGCTTGCGGGATTCCGAAACCTCCTGGTCCACGAGTATACGGCGCTCGATAATGGGCGCGTGTATCGGATTTTACAGGGAGACTGGCAGACGCTGGTGGCGTTTCGGGATATTATCAGGGAATTTGTAAGGGAAAACCGGTAATTCTGCAGGATTTTTCGTTTCCACATGCGAGCCGGACAGCAACACGTTTCAATCCATGCGGCAGATGGTGCGCCCAGCGATCGAATGTGAATCGATTGGCCGGGGAAAATGCACCCCCCCTCACCCCCACAGCGCGATCAGGGCCGTCCCCGCGACCATGACGAGGCTTCCTGCGGCCCTCGCCCGGATGCTCCCTTCCCTGAGGAGATATCCCCCGAAGAGGACCGCGAAGAAGATCGAGAGCCTCTTAATGGAAATCACGTAAGGGACGATCGAGAGAGTATAGGCGAGGTTGATCGAGACCGCCTCGACTACGAGGATCAACCCGATGGCCGGGAGGAGAAGCAGGTGCGATCGCCGGACCTCCCCGCGGAGAAGCGGAGCCCCCCACGCAGAAAGCCCCGCCCCGGCAAGAAACACGGCGCCGAGGAGGCCGAGCACCACTGCGGACCCGAAGACCGGGTCGGAGGACTCCACCACCACCTTGTCGTAGTTGACCGAGATGCTGTAGAGGAACGCGACAATGAGCATCATCCGCACCCCTGCGTCCCGGGAGAGGGTGCGGAGCGGGGCGAGCAGCCCCGGCCCTTTCGCCGCGAGGAGGTACGACCCGGCGGCGATAAGGAGTATCCCAAGGAGACCGAAGCACGAGGGAGTCTCGCCGAGGATGAGAAAGGAGGTGAGGAGCAGGAAGACGGGAGTGAACGCGAGCATCGGGAGACAGAGGGAGAGGTCCGACACCGCGAGCGCCCGGTAGGAGAGGATTGTCGCCACGACATTGATTGCCACTGTTGCTGCCACCGCGGGGAGGAAGCCCTCCAACAGGACCGGGAATCCGAAAAGATACGAGAAGAGGAAGAGCACCCCCGATGCCGGGAGGAACGAAGCGCCTGCCACGAAGTATGGCGAGACCCGCCGGAGCAGCACCTTCACGCCGGTGCTGTACGCAGCCTGGGCGACGGCCCCCGAGAGGGCGAGGAGCGGCCACATGGGTAAGAAAGAGAGTGGAGCGACAGGAGATGAGTGTATCTCACGGGACGATGAGCCCGACCATCTGGAGTTCCACCCCGGATGAGTATATCCAGCCGTGCGCCATACTCACTCATACATGAACCAGGCAGAGGAGTTCCTGGAATCGCATCCTGAAGTCGCCGCGATACTCGACGAGATCCCAAAAGAAGGGGTGATCGCCGTCATTCTCTTTGGGAGCCATGCCACAAAAAAGGCCGGGCCCCTCTCGGATATCGACCTCTGTATCGTTGGAGATCGGGCATTTACCGAGCATCAAAAGAACGAGTTGCTCAGTTTTGGATCACGTATCATTGAATTGAGTCTCTTCTGGGATCTCCCGCTCACTATAAGGTTCAGGATCATTCGGGATGGAATAATCCTCTATTGTGAAAACCCGGAATTACTCCGCCGTATTACTGTGGATACTGTCCGGGATTACCTCGATGTAGAACCGCTCATAAGAAAGCACAGCCTGGCAGTGATCCGGACCCGGGGGTGACCTGGCAGATGCCGGTATCTTACGACATAATCCGAATCGGGTCAATTTTAAAGGACATTACCCGGTATTTCAAGGATCTTGAAAGCCTAAAAATCCAGGATGTGTGTGATCTCTCTGATTCACGGAATTTTTATGCAGCTTCGATGATTCTTTTCGCGCCGAAAGAAGGATGTCGTCGCCGGAAAGGGAGGGCAGGGGGCTCCGCATGAGTCCCCCCAGGAATGCATGATCGTTTCCAGGAAACGGGGGCTGCGGTACGCAGCCGGCCACGCCTGCCAGGTGGGAATAAATCTGGAACATTATTAGGCCTTGCGGGAGAACCAAAGACAGGCATGAGACCCGCAGGTGTTGCACTGGTGCTTGCACTTCTCCTCCTCTTCTGTTATGCAGCCGCGGGGGCGGAACTGCTCTGGACGGAGAAAGTGAACGGCGAGTACATCACCGGCATCGCCGTCAGCGAAGACGGTTCCCGGGTCGTTGTCGGGACCTCCATGGGGGGCCTGTACCTCTACGACGGGGAAGGGACGCTCTGCTGGTCGGAGCGGCACAAGGGGACCATGCAGGTCGGGATCTCTCCCGACGCGTCCCTCGTGGTCGCCGGAGAATCGGAGTCGAGGGAGAAGGACAAGGGCGCTCTTCGGGCATACGACACAAACGGGACCCTCGCCTGGATGAGGCATACCGGCTGGATCTGCGGGTTCGGGACCTCGGAAGACCTGGGCCGGATCGCAGTCGGGAACCGCCTGGGCCAGGTTGCGGTCTACGACCGCGAGGGATTCGAGGAGGCCTGGGAGGATAACCTCCTGAAGCGTTACTACGCCACCAGCGCAGCAGGGCTCTCCCCCGACGGGAGAATGCTCGCCTACTCCCTCCTCGAGCACACCCCTGCCATCTACCTGCTCAACGTGGATACGTGGAGGACACGCACCATAAGGTCGGTCTTCAGGGAGCATGGGAGCCCCGTGCACACCCTGGTCCTCTCAGGGAACGGCAGCTCCCTGCTGGCTGCAAGCGGTGAGGGGAGCACCGACACGGTGTATCTCTTCACGGACAGCGGGGCACTGAAATGGAAGGAGACCGTCCCGGACATCCTTGACATGGAGATCTCTTCGGATAGCGCACTGATCCTGCTCGGGTCTGAAGACGGCTGCATCCGCGCCTACAATCCCGCGGGAGACCTTACCTGGACCCGCTGCATGGAGGGGGCGGTGCAGTCGCTCTCCCTCACCCCGGAGGGAGACCTGCTGGCAGCCGGGTCGAGGGGGGGAGAGATCCTCCTCCTCTCCGGCAGCGGGGAGCTGCGGTGGGAACACCGGCTTGTGCGGTTTCCCGCCGCACGCATCGATGCCCTTGAGATCTCCACCCAGGGAAATGCGCTTGTGGCGGTGGTAAACAGAAACGAGGTGCTCTTCTTCTCCCTCGGGCCAGACACCCTCGATTCCCAAAACTCTCCCCCCGAACCCGTTGC
>DUGV01000217.1 GCA_013331225.1 Methanolinea sp. | reverse complement strand
CAAATACTAAAAAAAAGTTCGAAAAAAGGGAGATATGGGGCATGCGTGAGTCAAAAAAAAGGAATGCCCCTTTTTAGGGGTTGTGCCGTCACGGGAGCCTGACACTCCCAATGCATCATCTCTTTACTCTTCTTTCATATACCATTATTCAGGAATGAAAAGGGAAGCCAGGGCCATTATCCATTGCAGGGGTCATCCGCATGTGAGGGCGGCTCATCCCTCCACGCTCGAGATAACCTGCGAGCACGAAATGACCCCCAATGGGGACTGTATTATCGCGGTTGGTGCTGATTGCAGTGCACGCGACCTCCCGGAGGAGTTCCGCATCCTCCTCTGCAGGGATGACGCCTCTCTTCATACAGTCTTCTCATGCGGGGGGATGAGCGTGGAGGTCCGAGGGCAGGGGTCCTCTTCAATGACACTTGACCACCCGGCCGACATGGTATGGAGAAGGAGCTGCTACGTGTGCGGCAGGACCGTGGCGATTGGTTCTGACACTACCGCCCGCATGATGCCCCGGGAGTTCGTAGAGGCTCTCCGAAAGGGAGGCGAGGTTGTGGCCACCCTCACGGTCAGGGTCCCCTGAGAGTCACAGGGAGGTTAGTCCCTCCCGAGCATTGTGATCTTCATCTCCGCGGATGCCAGGAGTTCCTCTGCCTGCCGGACAAGGACCGCGCCCCGTTCATAAAGGGCGATCGCTTCGTCGAGCCCGGTCTGGTTGTCCTCGATCTTTGCCAGGATCTCTTTCAATTCCTTCATCAGGTCTTCAAATTTATGAGTCATGATGCACCTCTTCCACGCGCGTGACCGCCCGGCCATCGACGAGACGGAGGGTGAGGCGGTCTCCACAGGCGATCTCGTCTGCCGAATGGATTACCCGCCCATCCTTCTGCAGGATGCAGTAGCCCCTCCGGAGGAGCTGGGCGGGATTTCTTGCGGCAAGCACCCCCGCAGCGGCAGACAGCCGTTCCCTCTCCAGCGCGATCCTCGACAGGACCGCCCTTTCCATCCGTCCTGAAAGGACCGAGACGTCTTCTCTTTTCGCGGTCACCCTCTGCGAGACCCTCCGGGGGGAGAGCCTCTCACGCACCTCGGAGAGATCGGTCCCTGCACGGTCCAGCCGCACAATGAGCCTGTTTCCCAGGGTTTTCCTGAACAGAGCAAGAGAATCCATGAGTGCTATCCTGTCGGGGACCACCAGTTCGGCTGCCGCTGAAGGGGTCGGGGCCCTGACATCGGCGGCAAAGTCCGCGAGGGTTATGTCCACCTCGTGCCCGATCGCGCTCACCACCGGCACGGGACACGAGACTATCGCCCTTACCACCTCTGGGTAGTTGAAGGGGAACAGGTCCTCGAAACTTCCCCCGCCCCTTGCAAGGATGATCACATCCACGTCCCGCTCCACCCTTTGCAGGGCACGTGCAATCTCAAGGTGCGCCCCCTCTCCCTGCACTGCAGTGGGGGAGACCACGAGTTCAAGGGGATAGCGACGGGATACCACGTTCCGGATGTCCTGGAGGACTGCGCCGGTCTCGGAGGTGACCACTCCCACCTTGAGCGGATACGCGGGTAGTGGCCGTTTCTTCTGCGGATCAAAGCACCCCTCGGAGGTCAGCTGGACCTTCCACTTTTCCACCATCAGGTGCTTCTCGCCCCGGCCGGCCGGCCTGACCTCCCTCACATAGAGCTGGTAACGGCCCTGGGGAGCATAATGCCCGATCGAGCCATACACAACCACGTCCATCCCGTCGCGAAACTCGCACTCCACCCTTCTTGCATCATTACGCCACATCACGCAGGAGAGGACCGCTGAATGGTCCCTGCTCTTCTCCCCGAGCGAGAAGTAACAATGGCCCGAGCCGTGAAGCTTGAGGTTCGTGACCTCTCCACGGACCCAGATGTCCTGAAGCCTCGTGTCATCCAGGAGCGCCTCCACGAGCGAGGAGACCTGTGAGACGGAGAGCACCTCTGTGGTGTGCCCGCCCCGCTCATCGGAGATCCCCTTCTGGTACCAGGTCATCAACAACTATTATGGCCGGCGGGTAATGAATTAGGATCATGGTGCATTTCGCCGTATCAAGCATGTTTTTCCATGAATATCCCCTGGAAGAGATATTCTCATACATCGTGGAGGCAGGCTTCGATTCGGTGGAATTCTGGGTGGAGACCCCGGGTTACTGGATGGCGGGACAACCCGAAGAGGAACTTATGAAAAACCTGGGAGCGTTTTCCCAGCTGGTCTCTCCTACCATTCACGCACCTGTTCTCGACCTGAACCCGACCTCAATCAACCCCGCAGTCGCGGAGGTTTCCGTGCGGTACACGGTGGAGGCGGTCTGCCTTGCGGCACGGGTCGGCAGCGGTGTCGTCACGGTCCACCCGGGCCGGCGGACCGCAAAGAGGCCTCCCAGCGCTCCCGATTATGAACGCTTCGCCAGGTATATCCGCGCACTCGAAGAAGCAGCAACGGGTTTCGGCGTTACAGTGGCCATGGAGAACATGGAGCGAAAAATAAACTCGCTCCTCTGCACTCCTGAAGGGATGAAGGAGCTGCTGGATCGGGAACCATGGCTTGGGTTCACACTTGATATCTCTCATGCCATGGGAGCAGGCCCAGGCGAGGCCCAACGCTACATCGAACTGTGCAAAGACAGGATTGTGAATGTGCATGTGGGGAGGGCGGAGTCCGGAAAGATGCACCTCCCAATCGATGGTGACGAGGAGATCGCAGACATCCTCGGTCAATTGTCGGCGTCCGGCTACGACGGGAACCTGACCCTTGAGATAGAAGACCGGAACTTCTCCCATGACATCTCATCCGAGGAGAAGATCCTCGTCCTCTCCAGGGAATTGGCATTCATGCGCGATTGCTTCGTATAATCGACGGTTTTATAAAAGGTCAGCACGATACATGTAGTGTCCCAGGACATATGAACAACGATAAAAAAGCCGTCCAGGCGGCGTGGATCGAATGATCGAGGACTTTTTACTCCTTTTGCTGTTCATCCTCTGCCTGGTACTCTCCGGATTTTTCTCGGCATCCGAGGTGGCGCTTGTCTCCATCACCAGGGCCAAGGTCCGCACTCTTGCCAATGAGCACAGGCCAGGTTCGGATGCCCTTGCAACACTCAAGGAGCACCCGAACCGCTTCCTGATTACCATCCTTATTGGCAACAACATCGTGAATGTCGCGGCTGCGGCGATCGCAACCGCGGTGACTATCAGCATATTCGGCGACATCGGGGTAGGGATTGCCACCGGGGTGGTGGTCATCCTCCTCCTGTTATTTGGGGAGATTGGGCCAAAGATATATGCTGCGCGGAACACGGAGCGGTTTGCTCTCGCGGTTGCAAGGCCCATTTACTACCTCTCCCGCATCTTATCCCCCCTCGTCTGGGCAATCGAGATGGTTGCGGTAAGGAGGACGGGAGAAGGCGGATTCGCTGAACCTGCCGTGACGGAGGAAGAGATCCGGGAATGGATAGAGGTCGGGAAGGAAGAGGGGGCAATTGAGCAGGAAGAGAGGGAGATGCTCTATTCGGTGCTCGAGTTTGGCGACACCACGGCCCGGGAGATCATGACCCCGAGGGTGGATGTGGCGCTCATCGATGACCAGAGCACGCTCGAGGACGCACTCCATTTCTTCAACGAGACCGGGTTTTCAAGGATCCCCGTCTACCACGAGCACATGGACAATATCATCGGGGTGCTGAATGTCAAGGACGTCATCTCGAGCCAGATCTCCGGCAAAAAGAACATCCCAATCAAAGACCTGATGTACGACCCCTTTTTTGTCCCCGAGAGCAAGAAGATCGACGACCTGCTGAAGGAACTCCAGCTCCGGAAAGTCCAGATTGCGGTCGTGCTCGACGAGTACAGCAGTTTTGTCGGGATCGTCACCGTCGAGGACATCCTCGAGGAGCTTGTGGGGGACATACTGGATGAGTTCGACCGCGAAGAACCTGAGATACAGAAGATCAGCGACGGTGTCTACCTGGTGGATGCAAAGGTATGGGTGGAGGATTTAAACGACGAGCTTGACATCTCTCTTCCGGTATCCGAGGCCTACGAGAGTCTCGGAGGGCTTATCATCGAGCGCCTCGGCCATATTCCCCACCCGGGGGAGAGTGTCTACATCCAGGAGAGCCATATCTCCCTCGTGGTCACCCAGATGCTCTCCCGGCGTATCGTGAAAGTCAAGCTCATCCTGCACCATGTGGGCGAGGAGAGTGCGGAGGAGACCCGGAGATGAAGCGGGTAGCGGTGCTGGCCTCGGGCAGGGGGTCGAATTTCCAGGCGCTGATCGATGCGATCNNGCGTGGGCCTTGTCACCGACAATCCCCGCGCCCATGCCATCAGCAGGGCAGAAGATGCCGGGATCCCCGTTCACGTGGTGGACTATTCCCGGTTCCCGGGCAAGGAAGAGTACGAGGCCGCACTCCTCACCGCAATGAAGGGCCTTCGGTCCGATCTCTTCGTGCTGGCCGGGTACATGCGTATCCTGGGCCCGGAAATTGTCCGCGAGTTCTCGGGGAAAATGATCAACATTCACCCGGCGCTTCTCCCGAGTTTTGCCGGTCTCCACGCGCAGCGGCAGGCCATTGAGTACGGGGTGAAGGTATCCGGGTGCACAGTCCACCTCGTCGATGAGGGGATGGACACGGGCCCCATCATCGTCCAGGCATGCGTACCGGTCCTTGACAACGATGACGAGGAGAGTCTCGCCGGCCGGATCCTTGCCGAAG
>DUGV01000289.1 GCA_013331225.1 Methanolinea sp. | reverse complement strand
CTTTATCAGATGGTATTGGACCGTGATTGATGCTGACGATCTTTCCCGAATGGTCGTAGGAGATGGTGAGCAGCGGTTCGCCGGGGTCTCCCACCACGTAAAATTGCCGTGTGCCTGAGGGGGTATAGTGGCGGGTGACCTCATAGCCGAGACGTTGCCGTTCCTCCTCATCACTCGTGATCGTCGATCTAGACTCCGCCAGCTGGTCGGGCATCTCAATTGAGTGGTGAATCACTACTGCACTCTCCAAGGATGCGCCACAACTCCTGCAGGCACCACCGGTCATTGAGATCTCCTTCTCATCCAGATAGACCGCCTCACAGTACGGGCAAGTAAGAACGGTGCTCATTGCAGGCTGGTTGTTCTCGGTCCTGAGTCGGGGAGTCCTGACCGAGTACCGATTCCCGCTGAAGTACACACTGTTGCCGGGTGCGTACTCTACCAGCGCGATGTTGCGATCCCGCTTCAGCTCTGCTTCTTCTGACCCAAAGACCCCCTTGTAGTTGATTGCAAGAGATGTAACCTGTGTGGGGAAGCCATAGTTGGGGAGGAACCCCTGTGAGCCAAGATACCGATAGGTCGTAAAGTCCCCGCCGCCGTTCCGCATATCGTTCAGTTTCTTTTCGATCGAATCCCGCCTTCGCTTGTAGGCGCCCCTCTGTCGCTCAGAGATCCGGCCCCTCTGCAGGAAGATGTTAATCTCGTCCAGTTCTTTGAGGAGGGCTGAAAATTCACCCCTGAAGAGGTTGAACGCGCCATCAAACGAGGTGACAAACGAACCGACAGTCTGTACGATGAAGGTGTCGTCAAGCCAGCCGAGGGACTGCTTCTCTTCCGCAAGCACCTCGTTGATTGCATTCAGGATCTGCACCCGGTGCTCCTCGATCATCTCACTAAGGCGGGTTCTGCTGAGGCCTTCCTCCACACCCGGGATGTTCTCCGTGAACATCGGGCGGTTTTCCTTCTCGAAGTCGAGTATTCCATCGATCTTCTGCGGGATTTTAAGAGTGATGATCTCAAGAATGAGGGAATGGATATGCGCACGGATAAGCATCCGATTATCCATCAGGAACCGGGGGGAGGCGATCTTTCCGGAGATCATCTTTGCCGGATACCGGTAGAAGTACTGGTCATGGGGACCGCGGCGTGAGCCGACACCACAGAATGTGAGGATCATCGAGGCCTGCGACTTTCGTCCTGCACGTCCAGCACGTTGAGCATAGTTTGAGGGCGATGGAGGGACATTCCTCAAATAGACAGCCGAAAGGGTTCCGATATCGATACCCAGCTCCATCGTAGGGGTACATACGATTACGTTCAGGTTATCCTGCGAATCCCTGAACCGGGTTTCAAGCAGTTTCCGGGTCTCCCCGTCGATCTGTCCGCTGTGCTCCTCCGCATGGAGCTGGACCGCTTCCCGGAACGACCTTGTATACTCCTGCCGGAAGTAGTTGTTGGAGAGGTCGAGCGTGATAAGGTCGGTGCAGTTCGGGTTGATGCAGAGATTGAGTTCATGGAAGTGGGTCACCTGCCCGCATTTCCTGCAGACCTGCACCTCTCCGGGAGGAGCGAGCGAGAGTTCGATGATATCGGGGTTGATCATGGAGAGGGTTCCAACCCGGTCGATACGCTCCTGCTTCAGCCCACCTTCAGCGGCAAGCACTGCTTCTACATGTTCGACGATCTGTTGCGCTTCTTCAGCAGTCTCTGTCCCCAGGGACTTCTTTGTCCAGCGAACCAGCGATCCGTTCGGGTGGGTGAGACGGTAGACCGTAGCCCGATAGGTTTCTCTCCGCGCGTTGTCGCTGTACCCGGTTGGCCGCGTGGAGAGCAGTTCGTTGTGGAATATGATATCGGGGTTCAGGAACCGCTCAATCTTTTCGGCAAACTCAAAGGGATGCATGAAGAAGTCAGAGGAGATAGCAAGATTATGGCGCATAATGTCCAGGAACCCCTTCAGGTAATCCTCCCGCCTGCGGGGACCTGCCAGTGAGAGATTGGGGATGCCCTCCCAGAGATTATTATCCTCAGCGAGATTCGCAAGCCCAATATAGGTGACCTTCAACAGGCCAACATCCTCAAGGTTCGGCTGGTTCTTCTGACGTGTTGAGCCCATCTCGAGGATGGCATTCATCAGGAGGTATTTCCTATACACTGGTTCGGCCTGTGAGCCCCTCCGCATTCTGCCCCGACCGGGATCTTTCTCGTATTGAGGGAGAGCGCCGTCGGCACGACGTTCTATAAAAGTGTCAAAGATAGCGTCCCCTACGTCGGTGAGGGGGAGAGAGCCCTCCGCCTGAGCCAAGGCATGGTACAGGCCCCGCCTGAAGTGGATCCGCTTCTGAATGTTGTTCATGTGGGCTGCCTGTAGGGCCGTATCCTGCCGGTTGTCAGAGAATGCGATAACTTTCTGTTCGTTTTCAGGGAGGGTGGTGAGCATATTCGAGACCAAAATATCGGTAGCGGTAGATCTCCCCACGGTGCCAAAGGAGAATAGTTTGTTGAACTCCCTCCGCGTTCTCAGGTCATATGATACGCCGCAGCCTTCACTTGGGCAGAACCGGAACGGCATTTCGATGAGGGTGACACGGATCTTCTCCGGGCACAGACATATCTCTCCCTCTTCTCCGTCAACAAGCAACCTGTTGCAGTCCGGGCAGTAAGTGCCAGTCCGCGGAGTGACTATGGTGCGATACTTCTCTTTGACTGCTCCGGAATTGGTACACCACCACTCCGGCGGGGATGCCCTTCCCTCACGAAACTCCCCCAGGTAGAGGTACAGGGCCTCGCCCTCTTGCGCGGGAGCATCCAGATCGCGTGGCCTGACTGTCCCATCGGCCAGGAGCTCGACGCTGTAATATTCCTGACCACATGCCCGGCAAAAGACCATGGGGAAGGTGATCCGTGTTCGTCCTCTCTCTGCGCAGACGGGGCAGGTGACTTCGCCGGCATCGTGAAGGTGAGGGCCGTCGCGAGAGAGACAACACTTGATCTCCCTCCCTTGCGAGAAGTACATGTGCATCTTGGGGATGAACCGTTTCTGGAGGGTATCCCCAACAGGCACCTCGCTGAGCATGCCTGCAATGAATGCAGCCTCGATCTCCCGGGCTGCCTCTTCATACGTGGCATCTTGCCTGACGGTCGCGCGATATATGCGGATCAGGTCGGGAATGCTCTTTGGTTCATCAGCAAGCTGGTCCTCGATGAACTGGACGGTCTTCTGCGACCCGAGGGTTTCCCCGAGGTAGGCAGCAGAGGGATCCTGGATCCCAAGCGGCTCGCCGATGAGTTGTTCGGTGAGTTCCTTAAGGTACTCCCTGCCGGGATCCCTTACTCTGAGCAGGTCGTCGCCGACAAGAACCCTGTTGGGAAGCTTGCTCTCCGTGCCGCGGGGCGGGGGGAGGAATGTCTCTCCGAT
>DUGV01000132.1 GCA_013331225.1 Methanolinea sp. | reverse complement strand
AGTGGAGCGAAGGCCTCGATTACCGCGGGGATCTCCTGCAGGGCGCGATGGTGATCGGGCTTCCCCTTGCTCCCTTCAACCAGGTCCGAAGGATGGTGATCGGGTATTTCCGCCGGAGGTTCGGGGATGAGGGGGAGTTCCTGTGTTACACCCTCCCGGCCATCAACCGCGGCCAGCAGGCACTCGGGAGGGTGCTCCGGACTCCCGACGACCGGGGAGTTCTCGTCCTGGGGGAGAAACGGTTCCTTGAGGGGAAGGTCTCCAGGGGTCTCCCGGAATGGATGAGAAACGAGATGCGTTCGTGCACCCTCCCGGAGTTCGAGGATCTGGTCGGGAGGTGGAGATGAGAGAGGGGTCATGCCGGTTCGGGCTCTGGCACGTGCACGTCCACTGGTCAAAGGACACCGTGAGGCTGGTCCGGTTCTCGACCCGGCCTCTCGGGGGAGACGTGCCGCTCCCGATCAGGAGATACTGCGCCGGCTTCCCGGAAGGACTGCATGAACTGGCAAGTATTGCCCTTTCTCCCGAATACCCGTTCTCGGCCATCTACCGGCGGGTAAGGGAGATACCGTACGNNCCTCGTGGGCCTGGCGATGAAGCGAAACCCCCCCCCACTCGTCATTCCCTGCCACAGGGTCGTCTCGAAAACTGGGACAGGGGGATTTTCTCCCGACCCCGCCATCAAGGAGGCGCTCCTTGCCATGGAGCGGCGAAACACAAGGTGTTTATGAGGATAAGGCCCAGTCTTGGAGGAAAGGCGTCCCATGACTTCGCGTGTCCCGATGGTCTTCGAACGCGTCATTTCAACCGCGGCATCTTTCATGAGCCCTGGCCAGCAGACCGCGACCCGTGGGATGTCTCCGCATCGATACGACCTGGTGCTGCCTGGAGGGCCCTGATGGACCGCTCTGCGGTGATCCTTGTGGGCGGCGAGGCTAAGCGCGCCAACGGTCTTGAGAAGTACTTCTTCACGTTCGGGGGAAAGACGTTCATCGAGAGGCTGACCGACACCCTTGCAGAGGTGGTTGATGAGATCATCCTTGTCGCAAAGGATCCTGCCCAGTGCAGCCGTTTTTCCCACCTGGACAATGTCCGGTGCGTGACCGACATCAGGCGGGGGTACGGCCCCATTGGGGGGCTTCACGCCGGGGCACTTGCCGCGAAGGGAGATGCCCTCTTTGTCTGTGCGTGCGACATGCCCTGCGTCTCCACGCAGGTGGTTGAGAGTCTCTTCTCACTCCTCGAAGGGTACGACGCGGTCATCCCGCAATGGGCGACGGACATGATCGAGCCGCTACACGCGGTATACCGGCGCAGTGCCCTGCTCAGCGCACTCGAGAGCCACGAGTCCCTCTCCCTCCGTAGAATGGTGAAAGGGATTCGCACCCGCTATGTGGATGTGGCAGGCATCCGGGAACTCGACCCGGAGCTCAGGACATTCATCAACATCAACAAGATAGAGGACCTGGGAAAGCTCTCATGAGGGGCAGGCAAGGGTTCCCGCGGGGGTGACGTCTGCACCTGCCGGGGCAGGGACCCGCATCTGGACGGTGGCCACGATATCGTTCCCCGAGAACTCGACCAGATACTCTCCCGATGTCCGTACCTGGAGGACCTTCTTTGTATCCACGCTATAGGTCTTCCCAAACCCTTCCTTCTCGACAATGTCTCCGGACGCCTTGTCCCTGACCCTGATCTCGAAGTACGACGCCGGGCTTACATACGTCTGGGTGGTATAGACATCCTCCCTCGAGGTATACCTGCTCTCGTACCAGATATTCCTCGTCACCATCTTCGGGGCGAGGCATACTTCGATGATCAGCGGGGGATTCTCCACGGTCGTGGAATAGGCGGAGACGCTGTACTTGAAATCGATGGTGTTCAGGTAGATGACCTTGTAGACCGTGGGTTCGAATGTGAAATTCGGCGTGCTGCTGTAGGTGGGGCGGGTGGTTGCTGGCGTTCCGGTGGGAAAAGGCGTCGCCGGCGTCACGTATTGCGTGTCCATTATTTCCTGGGTCGGGCTCGGGGTCGGAACGGTCGTCGCCATTCCTCCATTCTGGGTCATGGGTCCGGGAGGGGTCTCTTTGGGCGGGGTGATGCACCCGGAGAAGAGGAGGCAGACGGCGAGGACAACCGCGAGTGCAGGAGAGAGCCCCAGAAGCTTCATTCAATCTGGGTTGAATGCCCGGGTATTTATTAGTTTATCCTGCGAGGCAGCGCCCGTGTATGCCAGGGACCTTTCCGTTCTTTCCCTTCCGGCTGCCATACCCTTATATAAATCCCGGTGGCATAGGTCAATGGTTATCCCCGGGTTGGCTGCAATGGAGAAGAAGTCCCAGTTCTGGAAGAAGACCGACAAGTCGCTCAATACCGCAGACGGGTATGTCCTGAAAGCCGATCTCCTGGCCCATGACCAGAAGTTCGAGGAGGCCGTGGAATACTACGACAAGGCCCTCGAGATCGTGCCAAAAAACGCCGATGTATGGGCATTCAAGGGAATCACCCTCCAGGGGGGCCTCGGGCGGGACGAGGAGGCACGGGCGTGCTGGGAGAAGGCAAAGGCGCTCGACCACGACATCGCCATGGCCGTTGACATGACAAAAGAGGAGCCGGCAAGAGGCGAGGACCTTGAGTCGATCCGCTGGTCCGACCTCCATGACAGCTGCAGGGAGAAACTGAAGCGGATGATGCTGAAGAACGTCGATGCAGGGACACGCAAGTGATGCGTCTACAGACCTGGTAACCACCGAGTCGCCAAATTTTCCCGGGACCGGAAATTCGAAGCCCCAATCAGGATTATNNTGCGAATATCCGTATCATTTCTTATGGGCTATTTCCAACTCTACCAGCAGCGGGGCGATCGTGCCGGTATCGACGCACCTCTTTGCAAGGCGGGTGAGCCTTCGGACAAACATGATATGTGCGACCTGGAAACTGACCAGGAGGCCGAAACAGAGCGTGACGATGCTGATGACGAGGTATGCGGTGAAATCTACCATTGCCCTAACCTCCCTTCGTCCCCGCTCATGACTCCCTCTCCATTTCCGTGATTAGGGGGGCGATGGAGTCCGCGCGCTCGCATTCCTTCGCCACCGAAAGAAACCGCCTGGAATAATAGGTGGTCATCAACAGGTATCCTGCCATGAGGCCGATGCAGAACATCAGCACCCCTATCACCAGGTACACGCTCACGTCATCCATCGCTTTACTCATTGACTGATACAGAAGGACGATATATATATTTTCCTCATTCTGCCCAGACTGCGGGAATTTATAGATGAGAGATCCCTGGCCGGCATGCCCTACCGGCTGATCCCCTCGATAAAGACCTGTGCCGGGAGGTGGAGCCTTGCATGGAATGCAGATCCCGGGTAGATCTCCTGCCTGATCTCAAGGCTGCAGCGGTCCAGTTCGCCTTTCTGGTCCCGATCAAACCTCTGTTCCATGGCCTCGTAGAACCGAAGAAGAGATTGCTCCGGATGCGGGTCTTCGCCTGTCAATGGCAGGCATGCAAGGAGACGCCGGCCCTCTTCAACGGGAAGGTCCCGGGGATGCCCGTCAACGTGAAGGAGGGCCCTGTGGCACCGCGGCACCCCCTCCGTGAAGGAGAACTCAAGGGAGATGTCGGCCCGGTGGAGGCCCTGCAACGCCAGGCTGACGAAATTGACCAGGAAATCGTGGAAGGCAGAAAAGTTCTGGGCATGTTCTTCCTTCAGCGGGCCAATCGCCTCGTCCCTTGTCTTCTCAGGGATAGCGGTCTCTTCCTGCAGCGCCCTGATGAGGCGCTCCCCTTCCGCAAGGCGCCTCGTCATCAGGAGCAGGGCGCGGTATCGCTTCCAGAACTCTACCTCGTGCACAGCCGGGTGCAGCGCAATATCCGGGTTCACCCTCTCACTTCCGTCCATCTTTCCCCGGAGTACGGGTGCCGTTCCCGGAAGAGATCTGTTTCATCAGGGCTTTCCTCTTCCTGTGCTCCTTGATCTCGCTGAATATGCAGATGAAGTTGAACCCTATCACCACGATGATGAGGGTGGAACTCATCCAGAAGAGGGGAGTGATGCCCTGGACGATGAAGGTGGTGGCGAGCAGCAGGGCTACAAAACATATGAGGTAAAAGAAGATCCAGGGGCGTATGTTCATCAGGTCCATGGGGCGATGTGAAACGTAGCCTGTTGCGCCTCATATACGTTTGGGAGTGGGGTCCATTGGAAGGTCCGTGTCATCCGCGATCTTCATGCTCCCCACAATACCGCGTCGTTTAAATGGTACCCCACAACATAGTGAATGTACCATGGCGGCCCACTCCCGCATCCTGGCTTCTGCATCCCAGACGCTCGATGAGAGGCGGGACACCGTGAAACTGTGTATCATCGGGGTTTTTGCGGTCACTTCGCTGATCTTCACCATTTACCTGGTGGCCTCCCGCGACCAGGCGTTCTCGGCCTCTGTCTACCCGCTCATCCCCCACCTGTACCTCATCCCCCTTATCCTGATGGCCCTCTGGTATCCCCGCCGCGGGCTCCAGATCACCATCCTCCTGATCGCGGCCATCCTCCTCCTCACCACTTTCATGTACCTGATGGGCGCCATCATCAACCCCTTCATCGCGCTCCTCAACGCAGGGATGGACATCGCGATATTCGTGGCACTTGCGTTGTATGCAAAGGACCGGACCCTCGTGGAATCGTTCCTGAAGGGGTTCTTCGAGCACTCCGGGATGGGGGAGAGTTTCGAGGAGGCGATGGAGCACCCGTCGCTCCGGGCAAAGATCAAGTTCGAGGGCGCCTTTGACGACGTGATACGGGCCCTTCACAGCCAGGACGAGGAGATGCGGGAGGAGGCCGCGAAGGCGCTCGGCGAACTCGGCGACTACCGGGCGGTTGACCCCCTGATCGAGCTCCTCGCGGACGACAACCGGTACGTGCGGAGGGAGGCGGCAAAGTCGCTCGGGAAGATTGGCGACGAGAAGGCCATCCCTGCCCTGATCAACGCCCTCAAGGACGAGGACCGGTACGGGCGCGAGGGTGCGGCGGAAGGGCTTGGCGAGATGGGAGGACATGCCTACCCCTCGCTGATCGATGCCATGGCAGACGACGACTGGCACGTCCGGATGGGAGCGGCGATTGCGCTTCGCATCATCGGGGACAGGGACGCCCTTCCCGTGCTCATCACCGCCATGCAGGACGAGAACCGGTTCGTCCGCAGGGAGGTCATCAAGTCCCTCGGGCGAATAGGCGACCACAGCGTCATCGACACCCTCATCGAGGCCTTGAAAGACCCAGACAGGAGCGTCCGCCTCCGGGCCGTCAGCGCCCTCTCGAAGTGCAGGGATAAGCGAGTCATCGAACCCCTGATCGAAGCGCTGAACGATGAAGATTCGGGAGTCCGACTCAGGGTGATCAGGGCACTTGAGGAGATCGACGACCCGAGAACTTCCAAAGCGCTGAACAACTCGTACGGAGACGAGGGTCCCTGAAAATACCCTGCGAAAACCGATTTCTTTTTTCCATCCCTGGAATTCGTTTTCCTCTGTACAGCGTGTGGTTTGAACCATACCTTTATAAATGAAGAGGGCAATCTACACGTACAGGCTAACTGGAGGGATCCGTTAGTCCTGTGAGGTGTAGCAAATGAAGAAGTTCAACAAGGAAGACGCGTTCACCGGGCTCGAGGCCGCGATCGTGCTGATCGCTTTCGTGGTCGTCGCTGCGGTGTTCTCGTATGTGGTATTGGGAGCAGGGTTCTTCACCACCCAGAAGAGCCAGGAAGTGGTCCACTCTGGGGTAACGCAGGCAGCGTCGAATCTTGTGGTGAAGGGTGAAGTATACGGAATTAAAAACACAACAGCAGATACTGTTGAGTACATCAGATTTGATGTTGGATTAGCTGCAGGGGGTTTGCCCATTGATATGAATCGGACTGCAATGGTTTATTCAACAACAGGTGGTACTGTGTATACAATAACTAAAGATAATTCTGGAGCAATTCCGAATTCAACAATGCCAGCACCAGGTCATTGGGGCATTATGGATAGGAGACCAGATTTAGATAATGACGTTTTGCAGTCAGATTCTCTTTTCACCATATATGTAACCCCAGAGGGAGGCATTTCACCAAGAGAGAGATTTAACATTGAGATTAAACCAGAAATTGGTGCCTCGCTTGGTATTGAAAGGACGGTTCCCCCATCACTTACAGCAGTAACACTCCTCTACTAACCCTTTTTTCCTCCGACGAAAAATATAAACTCTCAAATAAAGATTACCTATTGTCATGGCAGTCAACCAGTCTCAGGTCGACCATATCATCGCCTCTGCCTCTTCAGACGACCCTGAGGTGAAACTGCTGAAGCTCCAGGACGAGGTGGAGCTGATAAAGACCTCAATCAAGCGGCTCCTGATCGACATCCGCGAGCGGATGAACGACCTCGAGAACCCCATCGTGGTGAGCGGCGGAAGGGGCTCGGGCGAGGATGTCTCGGCCTCGATGGCACACGTGATGAGAGACACGTCAAGCGCCATCGAGTCCGCGGCGAGTGCCATCAAATCCACCACGGAGTTGAAAAAGGCCGAGGAGCATGCGCATGGAGCAAGTACCCAACCTCCCTCCCCGGCCCAGTATACTCCCCAACCCGGCACGCCTCATGCGCAGGAAATTACGCAAGGGTACCCTCCGCAAATACCCGCACCCGCGATGCAGAGCGGGCAGAGTGAACTCGATCTCTTCGCGGCGCTGAGGTCGCAGCTTGCGACCCTCCCGAAGGAGGACGAGGTTGCGAAGGCCGCGATCGGCGACAAGGTCAGGCTCCAGAAGGTGTTCCGGCTCTTTGAGTGGACGAGCCGGAACGTGAAGCGCTTCGGCCACGACCGGGTCGACCTGATGCTCGAAGCTTACCACGCGATGGGCTACATCTCGGACCAGTCCTGCAAGCTCGTCAAGGACATGACGAGGCTGATGCCGACCAGCATCGGCGAGTTGCACGAGATCAAGGCCGACGAGTTCGTGTCCGAGCTCTACGAGCTGAACCACATTCTCAACCCGTCCGATTCCACCCTCGACCGCGACATGATCGAGGTGCTGATGGAAAAAAGGGAAGGCAAGGAAGGGCAGAAGCTGCTCAGCCCCGCCCGCCCACAGGAGGGAGAGTCTGGGAGCAGAGAATATTTACCCTCCCGTGACAGAATCTAGGTGAGATGTCCAGCGAGACGATCGTCACCGCCCTCTTTTTGAT
>DUGV01000034.1 GCA_013331225.1 Methanolinea sp. | reverse complement strand
AATCCAGCGGGCAACTCCGGAAACAAGGGCAACGATGGCAGTACCCAAGGACCACCCCAGGATCATCATCCCGGACTGGAACACTCCAAAAGAGATGCCGAATGCCAGGGCGATCCTGATCCTTCGTGAGGGACATGCGGCCGACGCGGCCAGCGAGACAGCGAAGCAGTCCATTGCAAGCGATATACCGATGAGGATGACCAGCGGAATCTCCATCTGCCATTACACATTGGCGTGAAGATGATAAAGAGATGGCGAATCCCCTCTATAAAGGACTGATCCTCCAATTCCCGCCGTGTCAGAGAAACGGACAACCCTGCGGGAAAGGTATTTGACCGGCAGGGAGAAAGATTTGTCATGTTATAGCATGGCAGGGAGGGTCTGGTATTCATCAGGCCGGGTATGACGATGTGTATACCCGGTCGCTCCGTGACCCGGAGCGTTTCTGGGCAGAGGCTGCGGAAGAGATCTCATGGGTCCGGCGGTGGGAAAAAGTGCTGGATACATCCGGGCTGCCATTTGCCAGGTGGTTTCCGGGAGGCATCCTCAACACCTGCCACAATGCCCTCGACCGGCACGTTGAGGAAGGAAGAGGTGACCGGGTCGCCCTCGTGTACGACAGCCCTGTCACTGCGACCATAAGGAGATACACGTTCAAGGAGCTGCAGGATCTCGTTGCGAGGTGTGCAGGCGGGCTCCGGGACCTCGGGGTGGNNCATCTCCATGCTCGCCTGCGCAAGGATCGGCGCTATCCACTCGGTGGTCTTTGGTGGGTTTGCCCCAAAAGAACTCGCATCCAGGATCCGCGATGCCCGCCCGAAAGTAGTGCTTATCGCGTCCTGCGGGATCGAAGTAAGCCGTGTCATCCCCTACAAACCGCTCATCGACGAAGCAATAGCCATTGCAGGAATCCCTGTCGCACACTGCGTGATCGTACAGCGACCCGAGTGCCCCACAAACCTCGCAGACGGGAGGGACAGAGAGTGGAAGGGGTTCATGGACACCGCGTCGCCGGCAGAATGCGTTCCCGTTCAGGCAACCGATCCTCTCTATATCCTCTATACATCTGGGACGACAGGTATCCCAAAAGGAGTCGTGAGGGACAACGGCGGTCATCTCGCAGCGCTCCTCTGGAGCATGAGATACCTCTACGGCCTGTCGCCGGGAGAGGTCTTCTGGGCGGCATCTGATGTCGGATGGGTGGTGGGCCACTCCTATATTGTCTATGGACCCCTCGCCTATGGGAGCACGAGCATCCTCTATGAGGGAAAATCCGTGGGAACACCGGATCCCGGGGCTTTCTGGCGCGTCGCGTCCCAGCATGGAGTGAACGTGCTCTTCTGCGCACCGACTGCGCTTCGCGCCATCAAGCGGGAAGACCCGGGGGGAAAATACCTCGAGAGGCACGACCTGTCCCGGATGAGAACCCTCTTCCTCGCCGGGGAGCGGTGCGACCCTGACACCCTTGCCTGGGCGAAAGCGCGCCTCTCGATACCCGTCATCGATCACTGGTGGCAGACTGAGACTGGATGGGCAATCGGGGCCAACCCTGTCGGACTTACCATGCTTCCTGTCAAGCCCGGCTCGTGCACCCGGGCGATGCCAGGCTTCGATGTTCGTGTCCTCGATGACAGGGGAATCGAGACCCCCGTGGGGGTCACGGGAAACATCGTGATCCGCCTGCCGCTTCCCCCCGGCTGTTTTACCACGCTCTGGCAGAAGGACGACGAGTGCGTCCGGACATACTTCTCGGCATACCCGGGATTCTATCTGACAGGCGATGCCGGGTTCATTGACGAGGACAGGTATCTCTGGATCATGGGCAGGACCGATGACATCATCAACACCGCAGGGCACCGGCTCTCTACCGGTGCGATGGAAGAGGTGCTGGCATCGCACCCGGACGTGGCGGAGTGTGCGGTCACCGGCGTGGCGGACGAGGTGAAGGGGGAGATCCCGGTGGGGTTCGTTGTACTCAAGTCCGGGGTGCGGCGTGAGAACGGCGATGTCGTCCAGGAGCTGATCCAGATGGTCAGGGATCGCATCGGTCCCATCGCATCGTTCAAGGCGGCGGTCGTTGTCAGGCGCCTTCCCAAGACACGTTCAGGGAAGATACTCCGGGGCGTGATGAAAAAGATTGCGGACGGCGAACGCTATTCTATCCCCCCGACGATAGAGGACCAGGCGGTCCTTGGCGAGGTGGCAGAGAGCCTCATGAGTATCGGGTACCCCCGCAGGGCCCGGTGAACAGTCCTTGTGCAAGGGCACTCATCACGCGATTCCGGGGCGCCGATTGGTGATGCCGGCGGGACCCTGGCACTCCCCATCTGTTCACGTGCCCGAAAAGGATACCAGAGATTTTTTTTTGGTACCAGGATGAACGTGTGGTGAAGGGGGTCATCAAAAGATGCTTATCGGGATGGATGCCGGCGGGACCAACACGGATCTCGCCATGGTTGACCGCGAGGTCACATCCGTCAAGGTTCCAAACACACTCGGCATCCGGGAGGTGCTGTCACACGCCAGGGCGCCCGGCCGCCTGGCGGTAAGCACCTCGACTCCGCTCAACCGGGTGCTCACCGGTGATCCAGCCAGGGTTCAGACGATCCTGATACCCGGGCCAGGTCTCTTCTGGCCCGGGGGTATCAGGGGCGCGGTGAACCACCGGGGCGATATCGTGGAGCACCTCGACTCCACGGAGGTCGGCGGAGTTCTTGCCTCCTCCCGTGGCGATGTCCTTGCAATTACCGGAAAGTTCTCGGTGCGAAATCCTTCGCTCGAGCAGGAGGTGGCGGCCCGTGCCCTGGACCACTATGCCGAGGAGCGGATTGCCGTAAGCCATCACCTTGCCACCCTTGACTTCCCGGGGAGGGCGGCAACCACGAGGCTGAATGCACGCATGAAAGAGGCGGTCTGCCTCCTTGCAGGAGAGATTGGGGCTGAAAGGAAGGACTTTTTCTTCTTCAGGGGCGATGGGGGGCTCATTCCACCAGCCTATGCAATCAGGGACCCTTCCGTCCTCTACCATTCGAGCACGGCAGCGGCCGCACTTGGCGCATTTTACCTGAGCAAGGTCGAGGAGTGCCTGGTAGTGGATATCGGGGGCACCACCACGGACCTGGTCAGACTTTCAG
>DUGV01000169.1 GCA_013331225.1 Methanolinea sp. | reverse complement strand
CCCATCAGGATATGGGTCATGATGGTGTTTCCGGCAACCACCACCTCGTAAATATCCTCCCTGTCAATCCCTGCGGAATTCGATGCCTCAGTGAGGGCTGCATTGATGCTGTCGACAGCAAGGGACTGTAGTTTTGCAAGCCCTCCTCCCGACTTGGCATAGGTGACCCGGGAGAGGATATCCTCGCCGCAGCTGATCTGGTGATTGTAGCTCGAGCCGATCCCCATGATGTGCCCGTCTGCAAGGTTCCTGATGTAGACTACGATGGTGGTGGTCCCGAGGTCTACCGCAGCCCCGTAGATGTGGCTGGCAGTATCCCCCTTTTCAACGTGGATGAGGCGGTAGCCCCCCGGAACGAGCGCAACCGTTGCCGTGATCTTCCAGCCGCTCTCGCGGAGAACCCTGGGTATCCGGCGTATCACGTCGAGGGGAGCATAGATGGCCCTCTCCTGCGGCCCGCCGCTCTTCTCGATCTCCCAGAGGAGCCGGGTGAGATCGGGTGACTGGTCATCGAGCGAGGGCGGCACAAGGGTGAGGAAATACTTCCATACGGCCGGGTTCAGGGCGGTGGGGATCTCCCCGGAATCAACGAGGATCTGCTGTTCCTGGACGAGCGTGGCATCGGGGATCACCACCCGGAGGTCGTCGATGACCTTCGCCTGGCAGGCAAGGCAGACGCTATCCTCCACTTCAGCAGCTGACAGGATGCTTTCATACTGCTCGTGGTCGAACTCTGTGTGCCCGCTCTTGACGATTACCTTGCACTTCCCGCACTTTCCCTGCCCTCCGCAGACCACGTTTACGTGAAAGCCAGCCTTCTGCGCAGCTTCGAGGATGGTTCTCCCCTTCGCGATCTCGACTTTCCGGAAGCTCGGGAGGAATGTGACCGTCGGCATGATCAGGGCTTCCACTCCTGGAGAAGGAACTCGGCGATATCCGCAGCATCTCGCGGGCCGACGAGAACCTTCCACCCCGTGGCATCTTCAATCCTCCCCGAGAGCGGGGCGGCGTATCCCGGGATGATGAGTTTCCGGTGCGAGACCGAATTCCCGAGATCGAATTTTGCGATTGCCTCCTTCACCATCGATTCCTGGAGTTTTCCCGACGCGACCGCGGTCAGGACCGAGAGCCCCTCGGTATCCACCACCAGCATCACCGACGGGACGCGGGATGCCTCGAGGTATCCCTGCAGGGTGAAGAACGTGAGCGAGAAGTTGACCGAGAGGAGAACCGGGGCGTCCTTCCCCGGGCTGCCGACCATGTAGAGCCCCGGGGTAATCTGGATGGGCTTCTGCGGATCGGTGTAGATATTCTGCCGGAGTACGAGAAGCGCCTTCCTCGCCGGCTGTGACAGGGGATTGCAGACCAGAAACGAGCCGAACTTCGCAACCCCGGTGACCAGGAAGGCATCTTCAAGACCCGGCTGTGCACAGTCGAGGAACACGGGATACCCGAGTGCAGGGGTCTGGCGTGTCACTGCGTGCTGCCGTACCGCAGTCGTCCTGTTCAGCACCTGGTGGAGGGAGGGTGAGGTCAGGTCCAGGAGGAGGTTGCTGACCCCCTCTGTCGCACACTTTGACGAGAGATCGGCAAGGGAATCGAGGGTTTCTGCCCGTATTGCCAGCGGGCAGGAGTATTTTTTCGCGAGCCTGCACATCTCCTGGTAGTTTTCATGCGTTGCGGTATGGATGAGCGGACGGTAGTTGCCGGAGACTCCAAGGCCTGCTTCCATGCAGACGGGATCGGTGCTCATCAGGACTTCAGGCAGGTCTGCGACCGACTCGACTGCTCCCACGGCACGGGAGAACTCCCCGGGACTCCCCGATTCGCACCGTATCTCGATACCATTCAGCCTGATATCGGTCCCGATCCGAGTGAGGACATAGTCGCGGACATCGGTGGCTATTTCCTTTATCCGGTCTGCGGGCATGGTGTCCGGGATTGCAGTCATGATGCCCGGCTCGTGGATGAACGTCTTTTCGTGCCGGTACTGGACCATCTCCTCGCCGAGCGTAAAGGAACGCTCGCCCACTCCGATCTTCACCTTCTGGATGGGCGGACGGGTAGAGGCGCCCAGGATCGCCTTGGCATTCTCGTCAAGGTACGGGCACTGGTCGGGCTGGGCTTTTCCCCCGGCAAGTTTCATCGCAAACGTGAGGCACGTGGGATCGCCGCATTCCTTGCAGTTCTTCTTGGGGAGCAGTTTGTAGATATCCAGGGGTTTAAGCAAGGCCATGGGCGATCACTCCCCTCCGCCAACGGGTGCTTTCCAGAGCGAGGAACATGCATCCCTGATGAGCGGGATTGTCTTTGGGTGCCGTGCAGAGACGATCGCGGCTCCTGCAAGATATGCCGGGAGCATGGCATAGAGTTCCCAGGCAACTGCGATCCGTTCAGCATCTTCACCCTCGGCCTCCCTGACTTCCTTGACAGTGAGCGAATCGACCGCCGAACTGATCATAGGCATGGCGAGATCCTCGTCCCCCTTGAGGGCAGCGGTCCTGATACGTTCCATGACGGAGTAGGAATACTCAAATCCATACCCGAGGGCGCCTGTATACGGGTCGATCGCGATCCTGTCGCGGGGTATCCCTATCTCGCGGAGGAGGATATTCAGCTGCTTGGCGAGGTTGATATCGATAGGGGACTGCGCGATGATGGAATGGCCGTACGCCATTGCAGCCGCCGCAACGCTCCGGTACCGGCCCGCTTCTGCGGTCCCGAGCAGGATACGCTCAC
>DUGV01000161.1 GCA_013331225.1 Methanolinea sp. | reverse complement strand
GGTTCATCCTCTCCTGCAACTACTCCTCGAAGATCATCGATCCCATACAAAGCCGGTGCGCAATCTACCGGTTCAGGAGCCTCTCGGGTGAGGCCATCACAAAGGAGATACTGCGAATCGCAGAGAACGAGAAGATCAGCATCACGGAGCCCGCAATCCAGGCGATCGTATACATCGCCCAGGGGGACATGCGGAAAGCCATCAATGCACTCCAGGGCGCAGCCATCCTTGCGGCCGAGATCGACGCCGGGATGGTCTATGCCATCACCGCAACGGCACGCCCCGACGAGATCGAGGATCTGCTGGCCACGTCACTCTCCGGTGACTTTGAAGGGGCGGAGGCGATCCTCCACCATCTTCTCCAGGACCGGGGAATTGCCCCAAACGAACTGATCAACCAGTGCTACAGGACCATCGTGAAAAGGGACATGGACCCCGAACTCCGGGTAGCCCTCATCGACCAGCTTGGCACCACGGATTTCCGCCTCTCTGAAGGAGCGGGCACAGAGATCCAGATGGAAGCCATGATCGCCCAGTTCGTGCTCCAGGCAAAGAAGCATGGCTAAACGAGCAGATTCACCGGCCGCCGAGGCCGCGTCCGAGATCGTCGATCGCGATGCCGACTGGAGCAGGTTCTTAAAAAGCCGCTATAAAAAGCAACTCTCGGAACTTGCCCGGGAGTATCCTTACCGGCGCTCCCTCCAGATCGATTACCGCGAGCTGGAGAGCTATGGCCGTGCGGGCCTCCGCATGGCCGATGAGCTCCTGGACAACCCCGGAAAGGTCATCGAGGACGTGCGAAACGCCATAAAGAACCACCAGCTCGTGAAGGGGAGGGACGGGAAGCCTACCGGCGAGGTGAATGTCCGGTTCGTGAACCTTCCCCGCAAGATCGGGATCCGGCACATCCGTTCGGACCACATCAACCGGTTCATCAGCGTGGAGGGGATCCTCAGGAAGACGACCGAGGTCCGCCCCCGCATCGTGCAGGCGGTCTTCAGGTGCCCGGGAGGGCACATCACTATCAAGGAGCAGGGGTATGGCAAGTTCAGGGAGCCTGACGGGTGCGCGACAGAGGGATGCACCTTCAAGAAGCTTGATCTTATCGCAAGACGGTCACGTTTCGTGGATTCGCAGAAACTCCGAATCCAGGAGTCCCCAGAGGGTCTCAGAGGTGGCGAGCAGCCCCAGACCCTTGACGTGGACATGACCGACGACCTGACAGGAATGGTCGCACCGGGCGACCGGGTGGTCATCAACGGGATTCTCCGATCAATGCAGCGGGTCACCCACGGTGAGAAGAACACCCTCTTTGACATATACCTCGAATGCAACTCCATCGAGATTGCCGAAAAAGAGTTCGAGGAGGTGCAGATCGACGAAAAAGACGAGGAGGAGATCCTCACCCTGTCCCGCGATCCAAACATCTACCGGAAGATCATCCACTCCATCGCTCCCACCATCTATGGGAACGAGGACGTGAAAGAGGCAATTGCACTCCAGATCTTCGGGGGTATAAGCAAGGAGATGCCCGACGGAAGCCACCTCCGCGGAGACATCCACGTTCTCCTCATCGGGGACCCGGGGATTGCAAAGAGCCAGCTCCTCCGGTATGTCGTCAAGCTCTCTCCCAGGGCAATTTACACGAGCGGCCAGTCCTCCACGTCGGCTGGCCTTACTGCGACCGCGGTAAAGGACGAGTTCGGGGACGGGAGATGGACGCTTGAGGCCGGGGCCCTGGTGCTTGCGGACATGGGAATCGCGGCCGTGGACGAGATGGACAAGATGCAGAAGGAGGACCGGTCCGCGCTGCACGAGGCCATGGAGCAGCAGTCCATCAGCGTCGCGAAGGCCGGGATCACCGCCACCCTCAAGTCGCGCTGTGCGCTTCTCGGCGCCGCGAACCCAAAACTTGGCCGGTTCGACGCGTACCTCCCCATCCAGGACCAGATCAACATGCCCGGCTCCCTCCTCTCCAGGTTTGACCTCATCTTCAAGATGACCGACATCCCCGACCACACGAGGGACAGCGCGATTGCCATACACATCCTCAAGGCTCACAGCATCGGGGAGACCATCGCCCAGCACAAAAGGACTCCAATTCCCGGGGTGGACGACGCGTATATCGAGGAGCAGCTCCGGCCTGTGACCCCTGAGATAGAACCGGCACTCTTCAGGAAATACGTGGCATATGCCCGCCGGACATGCTTCCCGCGCCTCGGTGATGCTGCCAGGGAGGCGCTCATCGGCTACTACATGCAGCTGCGTGACCTCGCGGCAGGCTCCGATAAGCCCGTGCCGGTCACTGCGCGCCAGCTTGAGGCGCTGGTCCGCCTCGCGGAAGCGAGCGCACGGATCCGGCTCTCCCCCAACATCGAGGCTGAAGATTCGGAACGTGTCATCAAGATCGTGGACACGTGCCTGCGTGAAGTGGCCTACGATGCCAAGACCGGCACGTTTGACATCGACAAGGTGGTGACGGGAATCTCGAAGGGAAGGAGGGACCTGATCAGAGTGATCAAGCAGACGATACGCCAGATACAGAAAGACACCGGGAATGACCGGATCGCAGTTGCCGAACTGATTGACCTCCTCACCCCGCAGGGATTCTCCCGGGATGAGATCGATGCCCAGATCAAGGTGTTTCTCCGCGAAGGCGAGGCGATGGAGCCGAAGAGCGGCTTTGTCAAGCTTATCTGAACCCCCTTACTTTTTTGCTTCCCGGCCGAGAACTACATCCATGCACACTGCAAGGGAAAAAGCAGCTTTTGAGGCCGGGATCAAACTCGGGGCCCTGTACCACCAGTGGGTAGGAACCCCTGTTTCACCCCTCACGGCCGCATCCATCGAATCCGCGATAGAAAAGAGTGTCGGGCTCCAGCCTCATGTCAAGGGCATCTCCGTCAGGCTCGACCGGGATATCATGAAGCCGAACGTGTTCGGGTACTCCGAGCTGCAGGGGCTCATGCTCACGGTCGAGATCGAGACCCGCGTTGACGGCGAGGTCTGCCGTGCCCGCCTCCGGCGCGAGGGTGACTACCCAATGATGGAGATCGTGGAGTAGATGGGCGGCCCGCGGTTCCCGATCACGGACCATCACATCCACCTCGATCCCCGGAACGGGCGGGGTATCGATGCTGCAAAGGACTTCCGGCGTTCGGGTGGAACGCATCTCTTCCTGGTCAGCAAGCCCTCCTCCTCCTTTGGCATCCTGCCCGTGAAGGGAGAGGACTTCCTCCCGGTCTTTGAGGAGACCCTGGCGGTCGCGCGGATGGTCTCAGAGACTGGCATCACGGTCTACCCCGTTCTCGGCGTTCATCCCGCCGAGATCACGCGCCTGATGGAATCGTTTCCACTGTCCCGCGTGGTGGAGATAATGAAGGAGGGTATTGCACTTGCGGCCAGGTTCGTCATTGACGGCGCGGCGGTCGGCTTAAAAAGCGGAAGACCTCACTACGAGGTCTCCCCTGAGGTCTGGGATGCGGCAAACGACGTCCTCTCATACTCCTTCCAGAAGGCCGGCGAGGCCGGGTGCGCGATCCAGGTGCATGCCGAGAGCGGTCCCTGTGCCGACATGAGGGAGATGGCGCGGGCTGTCGGGCTCTCCCCCGATCAGGTGGTAAAGCACTACGCAATCCCCGAAACAACCCTTGTTCCTTCGCTGCTTGCCACCCATCCCGATATCCCGGCACTCGCGATGGAGGGGCGGGCGTTCATGATGGAGAGCGATTATATGGACGAGCTCTCCCGTCCCGGGGCGGTTATCGGGCCACGCTCGGTCCCGCGTGTCACCACCAGGCTTCTCTCGACCGGGCAGATCGATGAGGATGCAACGCACCGGATCCACGTATCCACGCCATCGCAGGTCTATGGCGTGGATATCTCGCTCTGATGACCTCCAGTTGCAGTATTAATACGCATCCCTCCCTACATGTGGTATCATGTATCTGAAGGTTCACCGCTCTCCTGCCGGGGACGAGGTGGTGGCAGTATGCGACCGGGAGTTGATGAATACCACGCTCTCTGGAAACGAAGTAGAGATTCGCATCACCGGGTCATTTTATGGGACAGAACTTGCAACCCCGGAAGAGGTGAGTTCGGCACTCTCCCGCGCCGAGAACGCAAACCTCATGGGTGAGCGAACCGTGGCCCTGGCGGTGGAGATGGGGCTCCTCTCCCGCTCGGCGTGCCTGATGTTCGGTGATGTGCCCCACGCGCAATTGTTCAGGATTTAAAAATATGCATATCAGGGAGAGCATCTGCCCCCTCTGCGGAAATCCCTCACCCAGCGGAGAGGTCTGCGGGCAGTGCAGGGCTTTGAGTACCCGCTGGCTGGAGTGCCCCCCGCGGGTATCCACGGTGCTCTGCCCTACCTGCGGAGCGAGGAAAGACGCAGGAGGATGGTCTGATCTCCAACTCGAGAGGGAGGAACTTGCCCGCCAGCTTATCAAGAGGGCAATATGGCTCCATCCTGACCTCCGCGATGTGTCGATGAACATCGCACTCGACGAAATAAGCACCAACCGCAGCAGGGCCGAATGCAGGATCTCCGGGATACTCTTTGGTGCGCCGGTCGAGGGGTCCTGCTCACTTGAGGTGGAATTGAGGCGGGAGCAGTGCGACCGCTGCAGCAGGATCTCGGGGAGTTACTACGAGGGAGTGGTACAGGTACGGGCTACGGGAAGGAGACCTTCCCAGAGGGAACTGGAAGAGACCGCCCGGATCGCCTGCGCGGTCGAGGCGTCGATGACGGAATCCGGGGAACGCCTCTCGTTCATCTCCCGCCTCGAGGAGCACAGGGATGGCATCGATATCATTGTCGGCTCCCAGCGGCTGGGCTCCGAGATAGCCACTGCAATCTCCCGGGACCTTGGCGGCAGGTTCACCACCCACCCAAAGCTCGTGGGGGAGAAGGCGGGCAGGCAGGTCTTCCGGATCACCTACTCCCTCCGGCTTCCCCGCTATTCCCGGGGCGATATTGTCCTGGTCTCTGGCAGGCACCTCGAGGTGCTCGGGGTGGACGGAAAGAACATCCGGTGCCTTGACCATGCATCCGGCATGGTACGGTCTGTTCCCGAACGGCAGGTTGAACGAAAGGCTGGCCACAAGGGAGACGCTCTTGAGTGGATGGTCGCTTATCGCGACGGCGACCTCCTGGGAGTCCTTGACCCGAGGACCGGAGTCACAAAGGAAGTGCGGATCCCGAGGGGAAAGGAGACATCTGCCGGAACCACGGTACGCATCCTCGAAGACGGGGACCTTCTGGTCCTGCTGGAGTGAGCCTGATGAGAGTCAGGGAAATACCCGTCAATGAACTCTGCAGCCTGAAAGGCGCCGACTGGGTCGACCGGAACAGGCGGACATATCTCGACGGCAACATTGCCTTTGTCCCTGTCAGGGAAGACTGCCCGTGTACCTCCACTCTGCCCCAGAGGAGACCATACCAGGGCAGGGGGTATTTCATGCTCGGGGACGTGGCGGTCTTCCACGGGAGGCGGCCCGGAGAGGACGAGGTCCGGAACCTGATGGAGTGGAAGAGGCCTGCAGGAGTCCTGTGGGTCCAGTCCTGCAAGGGAACGATGAGAACCCCACAAACGGAGGTCCTTGCAGGGACTGTGCAGGAGGTCCGCCACAGGGAGTGCGGGATTACGTACTGGCTGGACCCCGCATCCATCATGTTCTCCATGGGGAACCGGGACGAGAAGGAGCGGATACGCTCCCTTGTCCATCCCGGCGAGCGGATTGCCGACATGTATGCAGGGATCGGGTATTTTACCCTCCCTTCGGCCCTGGCAGGTGCCAGGGTCCATGCAATGGAGATACGGCCCCTCGCGTTCTCTTACCTTGAGAGAAACATCATCGGGAACGATGTCGCCCACCTCGTAACCGCAGAGCTTGGCGACTGCAGGGACTGCCTTTTGGGGACCTATGACAGGATCATCATGGGGCATTTCGGGTCCATCGACCGCCTCACGGATGCCCTGGCCCATTCAGGGCCGGGAACTGTCCTGCACGTCCATTCGGCAGGTGCGCTGAAGGACAAGATCCAGGCGATCCTTGAAGATGCAGGTGTCACTGCCGCAATAGCGATCCATAAGGTAAAGAAACTGGCGCCGCATACCTGGCATTACGTGCAGGACGTGACCCTGGAATGAGCGGAATCAACACGCTGGAAGGAAAGGAGATCGTGCTCGCGGTGACAGGGAGCATTGCTGCAGTGGACACCGTGCGCCTCGCCCATGCCCTCCGGAGGAGGGGTGCGCGGGTGCAGGCAGTGATGAGCAGCGCAGCCTGCGGCATCCTCCACCCCGCTGCCCTGACCTATGCGACCGGGAGACCCGCGATCACCGG
>DUGV01000254.1 GCA_013331225.1 Methanolinea sp. | reverse complement strand
TTTATTTTCTACGTGAACCTGCCGGTCGGTATTCTGGCAATCCTCCTGGGGATGCACTACCTCCCCAGGAAGAACCCGGTCGCACCGTCCGCAAAACTCGATATACCTGGTGTGATGCTGGTCTTCCTTGCACTCGGCACCCTCATTTACGGCCTTACGACTCTTCAGGGTGAACGAGGACTCCTGGGGGCCCTGTCACTTTCGGGATCGCTGGTATTCTGGATCCTCTTCGTTATACGCGAGAAGAGGGCCGCCGAGCCCCTCCTCAACCTGGCGCTCTTCCGGAACAGGCAGTTCACCCTGCAGAACTTCAATGTCATGTGTATTCAGCTGGCAATGGCCGGTGTCATGATCCTGATGCCATTCTATCTCGAGATGGTCAAGCACCTGCCCACGGATAACGCCGGGACGATCCTGCTTGCCCTTCCCATCGGGATGATCCTCACCTCCCCCCTCGCCGGCAGGATCTCAGATGTCATCGGCACGAAGAAGCCCATAATTCTGGGATTCGTGATCGGGACACTCGCACTCTTTCTCCTGGCAACACTGGGACCACAATCCAGCATCGGCCATGCCGAGATCTACCTCTTTCTTCTCGGTGCAGGGTCAGGATTTGCATACGCTCCGCTCAACAGTGCGGTGATGGGGGAGTCCCCTCCAAAGGACCGTGGCAGCACATCAGGCCTGATAAAGATGATGACCAACCTCGGATCCTCGCTTGGTGTGGCCCTCGTGATGCTGGTCGCTACCGCTGCTATGGGCCCGGCTCTTGCGCATTCCTCTGCGCACACCCTTCCGCCTGTAGAACTTGCAGGTGCATTCCACGTCGCGTTCCTCTTTCTCATGTGCATCGAGATCCTGGGGATACTCCTGATGCTCCCTGTGAAGGAGAAAGAAAGCGGGTACTCCACAGAGGGAGAGCCGGTCACTGCCTTTTAAAAGGAGGAGATCAGGCGGGAAGGACCCTCATCTCCATCCCTGCTATCTGCCTGTATACCTTTTCTTTCTCGGCGAGCGTCCAGCGGTCGAAGACCAGGGACTGGAATGGCTGCCAGATCACCACCCAGCAGAATATCAGCAGGACATTCTGGAGGATGATCGCGAGGGGTTCATGGGGAAAGGGATCACATGCCACAATCCCAAGCAGCGCCGGGACACACACCGCAATGGTAAGCTGGAACTCCCTCAGCCCCACTCTCCCGGAAAGCCTCCTCTCCCGGTGAATCTCGTCGGCGCGCTTAAGAAAAAATGCCCGTATTGCTGAAGAGATGTCAGTCTCCCTCTTAAACGTGTAATCGGGTGCGGGGATGCGGATATCCAGGAGATAATCCCCCGCTGCCTGCAGGGGTTTTCGGGTGTCAAGGACTGCGCTGCATATGACCTCCTCAGCCCGTTCTGTAAGTTCCCTGGAGGCCTCGGGTGAAGGATCGTCAGAGTCGTAAATGTGGGCAATAGTCTTGAACATAACATGTAGAGGTTCTTTATCATTAGAGTGCGACAGGATCTGCATGGAAAATCTCCCGCAATTCTCTTTTCTGTAGTGTGTTGAAGATGATGAGGATTTTTGGCCAGAACCAGGTGCAGCACCGGAATGCACGCGGGAGATGGATAGCCAGTGAAAGCGTCCCTTAGAAGATGCAATAAGAGGTGAAACGTTAAGTAAGAGAGCCGCACACCTCACGCATGTGACGGGCGGAGGAATTGGATCATCCGTATCCGGGGCGACAGAAGGGGGGGATGGTCATGCATACCCAGAGATCGAAAAGAGGTATACGCATGTTCGTGCCCGCATCCACAGGCTCTTTGATGAGCCGCCTGGAGATGACAGGCTGGCCTTTGGCATCCAGGCATTTCTTGCAGCAGTCGTCCTCCTCAATACGGTTACAGTGGTAATTTACACCGTCCCCTGGCTGGAGGAGGAGTACTGGCTCCCCCTCAATGGGATTATGACCGCATGCCTGCTGGTCTTCACTATCGAATATGTCGTGCGCCTATGGGCATGCACGTCCGCACCCACCCTTGCGGCGAGGACGACATATCGCATCCAGTACGCATCCAGTTTTTACATGATCATCGATCTCGTATCCATCGTGCCGCTGGTCTTCCCCCTCTTCTTCCCAAGGGACTTTGCCCTCTTGAGGGCGTTCCGCCTCCTGTCAATCTTTAAACTCGGGCGCTATGCACGGAAATCCCAATCTCTTGCCCTTCTCAAGCGGGTTGTCATGAGGAAACGCGAGATCTTCACATTGATGGTTTTCTTCCTGGTCTTTGTCATCCTTTTCTCTTCGACCATAATGTATCTCGTGGAACACCAGGCCCAGCCTGAAAAATTCTCGAGCATCCCTGCTGCCATCTGGTGGTCGATGATGACCGTGACCACTGTAGGGTACGGTGATATCTACCCGGTCACCCCCCTTGGACAGAGCATCGCGTCTCTCTTCACCCTGGGGGGAGTGCTCCTCCTCGCACTCCCTTCCGCGATTCTCGCGAGCGGTTTCATCGAGGAACGCCATAAACAGGGTGAATCGGGTTTGGGGATACCTCTTGAGCGGGAAATCGAGATGCTGGAAAAAGTCGGCCATCTGCATGAGAAAGGGGTGATCTCAGAGAAGGAACTGGAGGAATACAGGCACACTATCCGCATTCTCGCTGGAAAGAAGGGATGATAACCCCTTCAGAAGAGGATCTCTCTGTCGTTCGACCTGTTTGGGATCCCCCGGCGATTACCCGTCCTGGCTAAACAGGCAGGTTTACTTTTCCTACACCAGCAAGAGATCCATTGCTGTTTTTTTTATGAGGGGATTTCCTGGCCATCTTCAGGCGAGTGTATTCAAGGGAGGAGATGGCAGCGCCGGCCCGTGATGCAGCAGCGGTTCTGACACAGGCAGGCTGATGAACTCCATCGTCTAATTAGCTAGGGAGAGCTGGTGGTGATTCCATGATAGAGGTCGATGTCTTCCTGTTCGACATTCTTATCGTCATTGGCCTCTCCATCCTGGTTCTTTTCCTCGGTAACAAGTTCCGGGTGCCTGGAATCGTCGGGTTCATCCTCGCGGGGATGCTCGCTGGCCCGTATGGTCTCGGCCTTATCCAGGACCAGGAGATTATCCAGTTCCTGGCCGAGATTGGCGTAATCTTTCTTCTCTTCTCCATCGGGATGCAGTTCTCGTTCCGGACCCTCTACCACATGAAGAAGATCGTCCTGCTGGGGGGAGCCCTCCAGGTGGGGTTCACCATTCTTGTCACTGCGGGACTGGCATATATGCTGGGATTCCCCCTGCCCTCCGCGATATTCCTCGGTTTCCTCATATGCCACACCAGCACCACCATCACTCTACGGGTCTTCCAGGACCGGGGCGAGCTCGACAGCCCGCACAGCCGGACGACGCTTGGCATCTCTCTCTTCCAGGACCTGATGAGCGTCCCGATGATCCTGCTCCTTCCCGCTCTCACGGGGCATGATATCCAGCCTGGGGAATTTGCAATCACCGTTGAGGTGGCGCTTGTCGCATCACTTGTCCTGATGCTCGTGCTCCTCTTCTACCTTCTTCCCCGCCTGATGGATACCATCACCAGGACCAGGAGCCAGGAACTCTTTCTCCTTACCATCCTCTTCGTCTGCCTTGCAATCACCTGGATCACATCGAGCATCGGGTTGTCACTTGCACTCGGTGCGTTCCTTGCGGGGCTTCTCCTTGCCGAGACGCCATATTTTCACCAGGCGTTCGCCACCATCCTTCCCTTCCGTGATATCTTCACCAGTTTCTTCTTCATCTCAATCGGGATGCTCCTGAATGCGCACATACTGATCACCCACCCGCTCATTGTACTTGGATTGATCGCAGGGGCAATTATCCTCAAGGCAGTGATCGCCGGGCTCTCGTCACTCTCGCTGGGCCAGTCTCTCCGCACCTCGGTGCTCGCAGGGATCGCACTCGCAAATATTGGGGAGTTCTCGTTCGTCCTCATCCTTGCAGGAATGGAGTTTGCGTTCCTCTCGGATTTCTCCACCCAGGTCTTCCTGACCGTGGCTGTCTGGACTATGGCCCTCTCACCGTTCCTCATCTCCGCCGGCCCCCGTATCTCCGGATGGATATGTGATCTCCCCCTTCCCCAGAGAATCAAGGCAGGTTCCGAACCTCCTCCGGGCACGTTGCCCGCCACCCATCGCGATCACCTGGTGATCGTTGGTTTCGGGCCGAACGGGAGGAACCTTGCCCGGGTGGCAGAGATGGAGGGGATACCCTACATCGTCATCGACATGAACCCCGATACGGTGGCGGAAGAACGAAAGAAAGGCCTACCCATCTTCTTCGGCGATGCGGCAAACCCCTCAATTCTGGACCATGCCGGAATAGAACATGCGAGGGTCCTTGCGATCGTCACGAATGACCCCTTCTCCAGCCGGACCATCACCGCGATGGCCCGGGAGATGAATCCCGGAATTCACATCCTGATCAGGACCAGGTTCCTTCGCGATATCGACCAGCTTCGGGAGATCGGCGCCGATGAGGTGATCGTGGACGAGTTCGAGACCTCGATCGAGCTCATCTCAAGGGTGATGAAAAAGTACCTCGCTCCCCGGGTGACGATAGACCGGGCAACCTCCCGGATACGGGAAGACATGTACAGGGTCTTCAGGCAGCCGCCTTCTGACAGGGGAATATTCTCGGAGATCGCGCTTCGCATCCCGCAGGTAGAGGTGCAGACTTTCCAGGTTGCGGAAAGGTCGCCCGTGGCGGGCCATACTCTTCGCGAACTGAAAGTCCGGACGGAATTCGGGGTTTCGGTGATTGCAATCGGGAGGAACGAGGATACCATTCCCAACCCTGACGGGGAGTTCAGGGTGGATGCCGGAGATCGCCTTGTGGTAATCGGAAAGCCGGATCAACTGGCGTCATTTGCCGCGATTGTTGAGATGGATGGCACAGGCGAGTGACCACCCTGCCTCGGCGGTTCCTGCCTGAAAAAATGGCTCTTCGCTATCTGGTGT
>DUGV01000278.1 GCA_013331225.1 Methanolinea sp. | reverse complement strand
GATGTTAAAAGCAACGATTGATGCAGATATTCTTAAAGAGTCCATCGACGCCATCTCAGCCCTGGTCACGGAATGCCGGCTCCACACCGACGAGAACGGGCTTTCCACCCGGGCGGTCGATACCGCCAACGTGGCCATGGTCTCCCTCACACTGAAGAAGGAGGCGTTTTCCGCATTTGAATCTACGAAAGGCGAGATCGGGCTCGATATCGCCAAGATGAAGAATATCTTCGGGATGATGGGAAAGAACGATGTCATCAGCCTGGAACTCCCAGAGGACGGTCACAAGCTGAAGGTAAGTTTCGAGGGATACCGGTACTCCATCACCCTGCTTGACCCAAACACCATCAGGAAAGACCCGAACCCGCCGAACATCGATCTCCCCGGAAAAGTGGTCCTCTCCGGGAACGACCTCAACAACTCCATCAAGGCAGCAGCGGTCGTCTCCGACAAGATCGCGCTCGGGATAGACCCGGCCCAGCAGCTCTTCTTCATGGCAGCGGAAGGGGATACCGACCATATCAGGAGAGAGTTCGGGAAGAACGAGGTCAATTTCCTCAACGGGATGGAAGCCCGTTCGCTCTTCTCGCTCGATTACCTCAAAGACATGGGAAAGGTGATGAGCAGGGCCGAGGAGGTGGAAGTCTCGCTTGGGATCGATCACCCGGCAAAATTTGCGTTCTATATCGCCGGGGGGCACGGGTATGTGGAGTACCTGCTCGCACCCCGCATTGAGGCGGATTGATGCAGGTCTCCCTTGAGACGAGAGATTTTGCCAAATACCCTTTTTTGAAGGAATCGCAGCAGTTCATGCTGCAGAACCATGAATCGGTCGACAGGTTTCTCCAGTCCAGTGCGGGAAAGGTCGCTATCAGGTACGCAGTGGAGAGGGTCCAGCGCGCCCTCTCACATGCCGGCCAGACAATCGAGATTGAACGAATCCCTCTCCCTTCAGACAGTCTCGGCGTGAGGCTCGAGGTGTCATCCTATGCGCTTGCGAGGCTCCTTGTCTCCTGCGGGAAGGAACGTGCCTTGATCGATCGCCTCACGCGGTACGAGGCCCTGCGTGCCTGCGCCTTCCTTGAAGGAGAAGATGATGGGAAGAGGGCATACGTCGCATCCCAGATCGGCTTCTCCCTTGGGCGCCTGTCCCTCCCCGTCAGCCGCTACGTGGAGATCACGGCAGCGATGAGAGAGGAGCGCTGGAGGCTGGTGAATCGGGAGGTGGAGGATGGAAACGTTGCAATCGAGCCCCTTGAGGCAGAAGAACTGTTGAAAGAGCAGATCCGGGTGACACTCCTCTCCCAGCTGCCCCTCGATGTCCCGCAGTCCCTCTGCGAAGAGATGGCGCCATATGTTTCCCGCATCCAGGACGCGTTCCAGCAGAAGATGCTCGAAGACTTCGGCGAGGTCGAAGAGTCGTGCTTCCCGCCCTGCATGCAGGCGATTATGTCGGCGCTTTCAGGTGGATTGAACATCACGCACTCCGGCCGTTTTGCCCTCACGGCCTTCCTGCACAATATCGGAATGGATGGTGCCCAGATAATCGAACTGTACTGCAGGGCACCCGACTTCGACGTCAGCAAGACCCAGTACCAGGTGGAGCATATCTCCGGGAGGGGCGGCACGGGGACGGAGTATACTGCGCCATCCTGCGCGGCGATGCGGACCCTCGGGCTCTGCGTCAGGCCGGATGCAGGCTGCGAGAAAGTGAACCACCCCCTCAATTACTACCGGAGCCGCAAGAAAGGAAAAAAGGCGAAGCCTAACTGAGGGTTTTGTTGATGTAGAAACCAGCCCCGCTCATCGTCAGGATAAAGATCACGATCGCCAGCAGGTAGGCAATCCCCTGTTCGAGGAACAAAGGGAGCACAAGGAGAAATACAAGCAAGACGATGAAACTGACCACGGCAGAGAGGATATCGAGTACCCGTGCATCCATGCCCATAAGTTACTTCGTTCTTGCAGATATCATTATCTTCTTCTTCCGGGAACTCCGTTACCCGGGGACGGTGAAGGATAGGTAAATTACCCCGGGAGGTGCAAGGGATAATGATGAGCACACCGGGCGATGAACGGGAGGTTGTGCTGCGCGAACTGGAGGAGAGTGTAAGGGCACTCTCACTCGGCATGGCTGTCCTCCTTATACCTGAAGTGGGATCGAACATCGCCTACGCCACCCCCACAGCGCGTGACCCCTCGCAGGTGGCGGCGGTCGAAGGGCGCATCGTGCGCCTTTCAGGGCGGGCGCACCCCGTGGGGCAGGTCTCGTTTGGTGCCAGCGATCACGTCGCAAGAATCGTGCTCACCGCCATGCGGTTCGACCCGCAGGTGAGGTGTGCCGCGAACATCCGTTACTCCCCCGAAACTGTCAGAATCCTGGAGGAGATGCTCCTCGAGATATGCTCGTTTGACCGCTCGTCAGAGCCTCCCGGGGTGAAGACCATGGACTGGGGGGTGGCATCATGCTGCAGGGATGGAGTTCCCGATGTGATCTACGATCTTGGGTCCGTGGGAAAGGAGCCGATGATCCGCCTGCTCGGAGAGAACCCTGGTGCAGTCGTAAAAAACATTCTTAAAGTCTCGGCGCGTATGAATAAAGAATAACCAAGAGGAATGACCACATGGGAATCAAACCCACCTACATCAAGGCAATCGGAATTGAGCTGCTGAACCACCATGGGAACCGGTTCTCCAACAACTTTGACGAGAATAAGCAGACCATCACTGAAGTCACGAATATCGAGAGCAAGAGGGTGAGGAACCGGGTTGCCGGGTATATCACCAGAAAGGTAAATACCAAAAGACGCTGAATACCTCTCTCGTATGTTCGAGGGAGTTATTCCGGCTATTGTCACTCCTTTTCTCCGAAATTCCACACGGGATGTGGATATCGAAGGTCTGCGGTCGAATATCGAGTTCCTCCTTGCGCACGGTGTGCACGGTATCGTGCCCTGTGGCTCCACGGGGGAGTCGGCGACCCTCACGTTTGAAGAGCACGAAAAGGTGATAGAGGTGGCCATCGATGTGGCGGACGGAAAGGTGCCCGTCATCGCCGGCACAGGGTCCAACAATACCGCGGAGGCAATCCGCCTCACGAAGGCTGCGCGTGACATGGGTGCCGATGGCGCACTGGTGATCAGCCCATACTACAACAAGCCCAACCGGTCGGGGCTCGTGAAGCACTACACCGCGCTTGCGGACCTTGATATCCCGGTGATCATGTACAACGTGCCCGGGCGGACAGGGCAGAACCTTGCTCCCGATCTCGTGTCAGAGCTTGCCTGCCACCCCAACATCGTCGCCATAAAGGAGGCCAGTGGGGACATCGGCCAGATTTCGAGGATCATTGAGGGGACGCTGGATGAAGACTTCCAGGTGATCTCAGGGGATGACAACATCACCCTTCCGATCCTCGCACTTGGCGGGGCCGGCGTCATCTCAGTTGCGGCAAACGTTGAGCCCGCACGTATGGTGGCGATGTTTGAGTCCTTCTGCGACGGTGATCTCGACGCTGCGCTGGACATGCACTTCACGCTTTCGCCTCTCTTCAGGGCCATGTTCATCGATACCAATCCCATCCCCGTGAAGAAGGCAGTGGAGCTCAGGGGCATGGCAGGAGGTCCACCGAGGCTTCCACTGGACGAGCTGGATGATGAGAAGACGGTAAAACTCGCGGAGGTCCTCTCCACCTATGACTAACGTCGTGGTGTGCGGTGCCCTGGGCAGGATGGGGACAACAATAGGCAGGCTGGTAAACGAGGCCCCCGATCTTACCCTTGTCGGCGGGGTGGATGTCAGAGCAGGCGATCTGTTCGGGACCAGGGTTGTCGAGGCAGCCCGCATGGATGCGCTCCTCAAAGAATTGAAGCCGGACGTGGTCATTGATTTCACTGTTGCAAATGCGGCAGTAGAGAAC
>DUGV01000060.1 GCA_013331225.1 Methanolinea sp. | reverse complement strand
AAACGAGGAATGGGATATAGTTTGAGGCAGGGTGGTGATTGGGGCTTCGTGTGGTGCCGGATTGGGGATCGGGGGCGATTGGGGAGCACGGGGAGCGCATCTATACGGGATCACCACTGGAGACTCTTGTCACAAGACCAGAATTGGTGCTTCCTTTTCAACACTTCCTAAATGCCGGCCTATTCGTCAGGGATCGTATGGTATGCGGTGTTCATGGTTGACGGGTCTCAAACCGATTATCAATTCAGTACGTCCAAGCCTCATGGCTCAATGGTGACTGATTCAATATATCCCGGTTCTGCCGCCATTGCGGCATGAACTGGTCCATCAATTGTTTATACCGGTCATTGTGATTCCGCTCAAGCAAGTGTACCATTTCATGGACGACCACATACTCGAGGCATTCGACCGGTTTCTTTGCAAGTTCCAAGTTCAGCCAAATCCGGCGGGCATTGATGTTGCAACTCCCCCATTTGGTCTTCATCTTCCTTACACCCCAGTCCTCGACGGTCACACCAATTATTCCCTTCCATTTTGTAATGAGAGGGGGTATCAGTGCCTTGAGTTCCCTGCGATACCACGCAAGGAGCACCTGCTCTCGTTTCAATGCGTCGCTACCGGGAGGGACATACAGATCGATTCGGGTTTTATTCTGTATCTCAACGCGGGATTGCCCCGCATGTTCAATCACATTGAGGAGGTAGCGCTGACCAAAGAAATAGTGGTTCTCCCGATACACGTATTCCCTCTCACTCTGACGTTCCTGAGATAAGAATCTGTTCTGTTGCCGCTTAATCCATGGCAGTTTCGATATGACTGCCAGCCGGATAGCTTCATCATTAACCCGGAGTGGAGCTGCGACACGTACACGACCTTCGGGAGGATAGACCCCCAGGTGCAGGTTCTTGATGTCTTTCCTCACCACATCGACTTTTAGCCCACGCACAAGAATCTGGTGCATTCAGATATACTCTTCCTGGTTCTTCACCAGGTCCAGGATGTGATTAGTCTCCTCATCGTCATCAAGAACGTCCATGATTGCATACCGTACCATTCTGGTCTTGATGGGGTTGGATGTCCACCCATCCTGCTTGTTTTTAACAATGGCCTCGTGGACCGCCAGCACTATCTCTTCGTCTTCCCCGAGATTGTCGTACAGGGCACGTTTTGCAGGGGTGTCAAGCGTCTGCGGATAACGGGGATCGCTTGCCTGGTTTTTGATTCTCCGTGTTAATTCGACAATTTTTCTCAGGTATTCCTGGTACGCGATGGCTTGAGCCCGGCGTTCTCTGATGAGGGCATCGAGCAGTTCCGACATCTTCTCATAGTAGTTTGGATTGATCGGTGATTCATCAGTGATCAATTTTCGGACATTGTTCTCGATGGTTTCCGTCACCGCTTCAGGATTCTTTCGTATATTCTCTGGGAGGTGGTCGACTGCGTCTGTGCCCCGATCGATGATGAGCTGGATCAGGGAAAGGTCATCGAATGCTGATATCTTGACACTCTCCTCGGCCCTGATGTAGGTGTCCAGAAGGTGCCGCATGGCCGGCTCGAACATTTTCATATCGATGTAATCACCGCTGGCCAGCTTGACCGCTTCGCGGACGTTCTCGTAATGGATGACTTCGCCTCTGATCGTTTCTACCTCTGCATCGGAATATCCGGCATCCCGCATCTCGTTGGCGAGGTTGGCATAGGCACGAAGAAATGCTGCTACGTGCTTGTAGAGCGCAATCCGTCTTGGTTCGTTATCCATTAGCTCCGTGGGATTTGCGGTATCAGCAGTACAGAAATAGCGGAGATAGGCCGCGGTGTCATGCGGGGGTTCGACTGGATCGCAGAGCGCTTTGACCGCTTCCCGTGCCTCCTCCAGACGCTCGCGCCCCTTCTCCAGGCGGTCTTTGAGCAGTCCGGAGACATCTTCCCTGTCATACCCGCCGAAGGCCTCGCCCGTATAGTCCTTGATCGATTTTTCCAGCGAATTGAAGAGGTCCTTGTAGTCGATGATGTAGCCGTACTCCTTGTCATCGCCATCGAGCCGGTTAACCCTGCAGATCGCCTGGAAGAGCCCGTGGTCATGCATCTGTTTATCGATGTAGAGGTAGGTCGCAGGAGGGGCGTCGAAGCCGGTGAGCAGCTTGTCCACAACGATCAGGAGCTTCATCTGACCCGGTTCTTTGATGAATCTGGTCTTGACCTCCTGCTCGAACTGATCAACCTTGTACATCGCCGTGTCTTCCGGTTCATCAAAGTAGCCGGCGAGCAGCTTCCGATAGATCTCATACTGCCGCAACTTTTCGGTCAGTCCTTCCCCGGTCTCTTCACCCCTGATGTCCGCAGGGGACGGTGTATACGAGGTGATGATGGCGCACTTCCCTGCAAGGTCGGTTCTCTGGAACATCTCGAAGAACCGGCAGGCTGAGTAGATGCTGCCGGATACAAGCATCGCGTTGCCATGGCCGCTCCTGAGGCGGTCCCGGATCTCCATGTCGAGGAGGATATCGGCGACGATCTTCTCCAGCCGGTCCTGTGCGCTGAGCACCTTCCGCATCGTTCCCCAGCGCTGTTTGAGTTGTGCCCTGGCCAGGTTGGTCAGCCCGCGGGTCTTGATATCGAACCACTGGTCGATCTTCTCCTGGGACGTGATGTTCTGGTCGATGTCGCGGG
>DUGV01000026.1 GCA_013331225.1 Methanolinea sp. | reverse complement strand
GATTGTCACGGCATCCTGCTCCCCGATCATCTCAAAGAAGCGGGATGTTCCGTTCCACTCTGGGTTATACCGGCTATAGTCCAGGGTGGTCCCCGAGAAGTGGGAGAGCATGGCAATCAACCCGAACAGGACCAGGAAGGCCGCGATCCACGCAGGACGGCTAATGATCGGCACCCTCCAGGGAATTCATCGCGGAGCTGGCAGCAATGGCAATCACGTCCAGTTCGTCTTCTGGCACCTTCGCACCGCTGTACCTGGCCTGCTCGTAGCCGTTCGTGAACCTGCACACAGCTTCCTGGACCGCAAGATCGCGCGAGATCCTGCAGAGCTCCCGGGGTGTGAGGGAGTGGGGGTGCAGGAAGGCCAGGTGCCGTGAGACTGCAAGGCGGAGGGCAGAGAAGAGGGACGGGAGGTCCCCGGGAGCATCGACACCCGGCGGCCTTTCGTCTCCTGGACGTGCCAGGTCTCCTCCGGCAGGTGTGGCACCTTCAGCGAGTACCTCCTGCATGGCTTCATTCGGGTCAGGAACTGGTTCCCCTGGGAGGTGGAATACTGGTGCAGGGGCCTTGGGTCCCGGCCTTCGGCGACGGAGATAGAAGAATGCTATCACGCACGAGGCACACACCGATGCCGCCAGGATCGCTGCATGAAGGGGACTTGCGAGGAAGCTCTCTTCGTTCCCGGTTCCAGGTCCAGGTGTGGGGATGAGTACTTCGTATACTGCGCTCTCTGAGGGGGCAAGCGGGAATGTATCCGCGGAGAAGATCACCTTTACCTTGCGGTTACCCGAAGACAGCTTCAACCCGATGGAAAATTTTCCGTCTTCTCCGGTATACGTGGTTCCCGCACGCTTACCATCTGCAAGGATCTCTATCGGTGCGGACCTGACAGGAGTCGATCCTGCCATGAGGGTCCCCTTCAACTCCACACGGCCCTCCCCTGGAACGGGGGGTTCGAGATCGAGATACGTGTCCTCTCTCTCGACAAAAAATGTCCTGATCTCTGAAAAGACAGATCCCGAGTAGACCGCGAAGACAGTGTGAGTCCCTTCGTGGTCATGCTCGACAAGATGCGAATAGGAGAAGGAGCCGTCGGGATTTGTGGATATGCTGCGGACCCTGCGCGAATCGATAAACAAATCCACCTCGTCAGGCTTTCCTTTTTCATGCACAAAGAGCAGTCCCCTAATGACCGCCGTGTCCATGTAGGAGACCCTCTCTCTTTCAACCGTGAGCGTGAGTTGATACAGCCGCTCCCCCGGGGTAGCTGCGGGTGTGAATGTGACCATCCTCTCGTCCTGGTTTTCGTCGATCCTGCTCACGATCTCCCGGAAGTCTGAAATGCTCCGGTCATATGATGAGGTATCCAGACCGAACTTCTCCCCTGTCTCTCTCATCACCTGGTCCTGGTCAAGGTAATCCCTGTAGAGGTCCTGGATTCGCCGGCGCAAGGCTTCACCTTCATACGTGATGCTGGTGAGCATCTGGGAGTCCCCGCTGTCACGATACCGGATCTCGAGTGTCTGCAGTTCGTCCCACCGTCCGGTGCCATTGAAAAGCTCGGTGAGGATGGCCAGGTTCTGCTGGTTGGCCTTCCTGAACTCGTTGAGTTCGCCCTCTGTCATGTCCAGGTTGATGACGAGACTGTCCAGCTGCCTTGAGATCTGGCGATACTCCTGGAGGTCCCTTGCGGCATATTCGAAGTCACTGCCCTTGATGTTCAGCACGAGTGACCCGGGCGTATTCAGCAGGTCGGAAATCAGGGGGAGCACCTGTGCTGCACGGTCACCTGTGACCATGTCTTGGGCGGCCGGATTGACGTGGTCCGGCACCCCTGGATCCGAGCGCGGGCTGTAGAGGAGGGGTGATCCGGCCTGCATTCCGATCAGCACCAGGCAGCCGATCACGAGCAGTGCGCTGACGAGGACTGCAGGCAATCGTCTCATTTTGACAGGATCTCCAGTATCTTCCGGGCAACGATCACCCCAAAGAGGATCACCCCGGAAGCGATCACGAGTCTTTGGGACCGCAGGTACCGCGGGGTTGCTGCGTGGTCAGAGACGAGCTCAACGATGATGAGAATCCCTATCAGCCAGAGTACGAAGAATATCTCTAGGTCGAGTGTTCGTGCCAGAACCATGAAACCGATGACCAGGAGCACCCACCCTGCCAGGGCGGAGATGGCCAGGTGTTTCTTCATCATGGATATACTCCTCTTATGGAGTTTTGTTGTAAAGAGGATATCGTACAGGATTGGTGCAGGACATCTTTCACTAAGAAAGCATTTATGCTACGGTCCCCGTAATACTCCCGCATCAAAGAGGTGCATTGACATGAAGACGATCTCGTGTCTCGTTGCCGTCATGGCCTGCCTGGCAGTGTTCACTCTGCCGGCTGCAGCCATGACCTCGGAAAACCTGGACATCTCAATCGGAGAGGATGGCAATGCAGACATCCGGTTCACCTATAGCCTCAACTGGATTGAATACATCTCTGTATATCTCCGGATGGTGGACCCCGCCCAGGAACTCAAGAAAGTCCTTGAATCCAACTTCCACAAGCCCGTCCAGGTCATTGGTGTGGACAGCGGGAGCGTCCACCTCTCGGTGGACTCGTTTGCGAGTGTGACGTCAAAGGACGGAAAGACCACAGTCCGCACACCCGCCCTCTCCTTTGCCGATGGTGAACGGATACTGAAGACATACTGGTTTGCCCCCCTGATCAGCGTCGACCTCTCTCCTGCGGTGACCACCCTCCGTTTCCCCGACGGGTCGAAAGCCACCTTCACAGACGCCCTCGAAATTCCCTCCCAGGTCCATTCCTGGTAAGAATACACCTTTTTTCGAATGAAAATCACTTCGTGATTTTCATCGGTTATGTTCGACAGCAGGGCGTTCATGAGCGGTTACTATGAAAATCGCATCCGCGATTTTCATTTTGTATTCGTGTGTTTCGATGAGATTCATGTAGTTTTTATCGGAAGGCTAGGGAGAGAAGCGTGTGCAATGTCTCCGGCGGGTACTCATGACCTCGCCATTATCACCATTGACTGTAAATAACACTGCATATGGACGTGGAGGAGTTCACCCGGAGGGCCCTTGCTTCCGGGCTCCATGAGGATGCGGTGCGGGAGCGCCTGGCCGAGTGCATCAGGGGGTTCAAGCCGGATGCGGAACCCGGATACACAGATGAATTTGCGAGGGCGGTAATCGCGGAAGTGAAGAATACTACCGGCCTTGGCGGGGACCTCTTCACGTTCCGGGGGGCTGGTGTCAGTATGGGGGAGTTCGGCGTGGGTTCCCGGGGGACCGGAGACTTCTTCGCGCACAGGCAGATTGCCCGCATCATCGGGAGTACCGGCGCCACGGTTGGGGTAGACGAGATGGACGATGCCGGGGCGGTCCCGGTCCCGGATCTTGCCGCCGATCGTGGCCTCCAGCTGGTATGCACTGTGGACGGCATGCACTCAAGACTCTCTGATTTCCCGTTCCTTGCCGGGTTCCATGTCACCCGGGCCACGATGCGCGATGTGTATGTCATGGGTGCCCGCCCGCTTCTCCTCTTCTCTGATATCCATGTGGCCGACAACGGCGATGTGGCGAAGATATTCGATTACACGGCAGGGGTCTGCGCAGTGGGAGAGTCGATGGGGGTGCCGCTCGTCGCAGGTTCGACGCTTCGGATCGGGGGCGACATGGTGCTTGGCTCCCGGATGACCGGCTGCGTGGGGACTGTCGGGGTTGCTTCGCACCTGACTGCCAGGCGCGAAGCCAGTCCGGGTGACGTGATCCTGATGACGGAGGGTGCAGGAGGAGGGACGATCGCCACCACGGCACTCTACTCGGGGTATCCCGAAGTCGTGGAGCAGACCATCAACCTCCACTTCCTCCAGGCCTGCGAGGCACTCCTGGCAAGCCCAGCGCTGCAGAAGGTCCACGCGATGACGGACGTCACCAACGGGGGTCTTCGCGGCGACGCGCACGAACTGGCGGCGACAGCCGGGTGCAGGGTCGTAATCGAGGAAGAGAATGTGAAGGGCCTCGTGCAGGAAGAGGTCGGAGCGCTTCTCGAGCGCCTCTCCATCGATCCCCTGGGGGTCTCCCTCGATGCGCTTCTGATCACCGCGCCACCTGATGCCGCACATCCGATCATGGAGGTGATCAGGGGTGCAGGGGTGAGGATCCGGGAGATCGGGGCCGTGGAAAAAGGCAAACCCGGTGCATACCTCCTCACCAGCAAGGGGCTTTCTGATTTCACCCCCAGATTCCGGGAGGCCGCCTACACGCCGGTAAAGAAAGTGGTGGACAGGAGCGGGGGAGACTTTGCCGAGATGAAGCGTGCGGTCGAGGCCGCCGCAAGCGCAGCGATAGAGAAGAAGGAACGAATGGTTGCCCGCCTGAAGAAGGGACGTTAGGTGGTCGATCATATCAGGAGGAATGCCGGGTTTCCTGGCAATCCCTATCCTTCAAGGCAGGTTTTATTCTTCTCTATGAGAGTGGATGAGAGGAGAATTGGGAGTTTCCTCGATGAATGTCTTGGAATAGCGTGCAAATGGGAAAAGAACCTTTTTTTCATCGGGTGACACAGGAACTCAACCCATGCTGCCTTGCCACGTACTTGACTGACTTTACCCCTGACGCCGGGCATCCCCCGTTTCCCTGGCAATCTTTGCCACCAGTGCATTGAGCTGGAGATACTCGTTCTGGCTGTGCCCCAGGATCCAGTCGGTTTCGGCGATTACACAGGCGATATGCGGGTCGTTGAAGTCGCGCTTCACGACGTTGCCAAGCTCGCCGAGCACCTCCCTCGCGGAGAGCCCGTACTCGATCATAAGCGTCTCCAGCCTCCGGGTGGCTGCCTGGACGTCACCTGCCTGCATCGCGGAGAACGCGGCAGTCGCCACCTGGCCAGTCTCGG